>DASWNS010000114.1:0-4525 GCA_036399115.1 Pyrinomonadaceae bacterium
GCGATCAATCAAGACCGCCACGGGACCCTCGAAAATGGCGAGTTTGGGGTCGGCGGTGAAAGTTTTGAGGCTCTTGTTTCCGCGCCCGATGGTTTGCGCGAGCGCGCCGTCTTTAATGAACAGGTTCGCCACCTTGACGCCTTCCGCGAGCGAACCGCCCGCGACTCCGCGCAGGTCGAGCACTAATTTCTGCGAGCCTTGCTTCTGCAATTCCTGCACGCGCTTCTGCACGATGGCCGCCTCGCCCTCCATCAGGCTATTGATGCGCACTACCCCGACCTTCGACGCTTCCACACGCGTCTCGACGCCCGGAGCCTGCACGGGAGCACGCTTGATCGTCAGAGTGAGCGGGCGCGTCCCCGCACGCAGGATACGAACTTTCACTTCTGTGCCCGAAGCGCCGTTCAGCAGTTGCTTGGCATCATAGAGCGAAATATCGCGCGTCGCTTTGGTGTCGATATACTCGATGATGTCGCCCGCCTGAACGCCCGCCAAGTCTGCGGGGCCTCCCTTCACAGGCGCAATCACGTACAGGTAAGAGGCCACCTGTGAAAGCTCCGCGCCGATTCCCGCCCGCTCCTTATCGAGTCCGACGCGGAAATCACGCACCTGATCAACCGTCAGGTAAGTTGAGTACGGGTCGAGGCCGTAGGCGAGGCCGCGCAAGGCGCCCGCGCGCACCTTGTTCAAATCCGGCTCGTCAACATAATCGTCATGAATATGCTGGAGTACGCTTTCAAAAATTCGCAACTGCGCGCCGGGGTCGTTCTGTTGTTGCGCGCGCGTGTACATCAAACCGCCCACCACGGCATAGAGCGCGAGCGTGGCGGAAAAAACTACTATGAGAAACTTACTGCGAAATGACATCTTTCACCTCAAGAAAACTTTTGCGCCGGATTGTGCCAACACCTGTCGAGCCTCTCTGCCCTCCAGGCTGGAATGGATGATACAGTAGCCTTCTGACGCGTCGCAAGACAGTTTGGCACGTTGGCCTGCTGCCGTGCGCCTGCGCTATACTCCAGACGTTTGAACCAAAAGATCAAATTTGCCGAATTCAGATTTTCCCAGCAGCCAAAATGAGTCGCAGCCGGACGCTGCGAAGGGTCGCCTGCTCGCGCTCGATTTGGGAACGAAGCGTGTCGGCGTCGCCGTCAGCGACGAACTACAGCTAACCGTGCAACCGCTGCCGCCGCTCAGACGCTCTAACTGGAAAACTCTGCTCAGGCAAATCTCAGAATTGCGACACACCTTTGACGCACAAGGAGTGGTGATTGGTTTGCCGCTCAATCTGGACGGGACAGAAGGCGCGTCGGCGCAGGATGCGCGTCGTATCGCGCGCAATCTCTCCCTTTCGCTCACGGTTCCGGTGCATTTGCAGGACGAGCGGCTCACTTCGCTGGCAGCCGAAGAGTATTTGCGCGCAGCGGGCGTCAGAGGCCGGGCACTGAGCGCGCGCACCGATAGCGAGGCCGCCGCAATTATTCTCAGGGATTTCATCTCCGAAAGGCGGCCTCCGACGATTGGCTAGACCGGCTCGAAAAAGAGTCGTGACGAGCAAAAACCCGGCGTTTCCAAGAATCGGAGACAATAAAAATGCAATTGCTACTTATTCAACAATTACGCCGCCTTAGTTAATCTAATGTCTCATGAAAATTTATCGCCTTTTAGCTATTTTAGTTCTCCTTCTTGCCTGCGCTGCGGCGGTTTTTTCCTATTGGTTTTACCGCGAACTAAACAAGCCCGTCCTGCATTCTCACTCGACGCAATATATAGAAATCCCACGCGGCTCGACGCCTGACCAAACGATAGCTCGCCTTCAATCCTCCGGCGTTATCGGACGCTCGTGGCCGTTGCGCTTCTATATACGTTTTAGAGGACTCGGCCCACGTCTGAAGGCGGGCGAGTATCGTTTCCCTTCTCCCATCTCGCCGCTCGGAGTGTTGCGAAAATTAGAGGAGGGGCAGCAGCGGCTCGCGCGCTTCACAGTGATCGAGGGCTGGACGCGCTGGGACATTGCCAGCGCGATGGCGCGTCTCCCCGAACTCAAACTCGCCAACGCGGACGAAGCACTGGCCTTAATGGACGATACGAGCGAGATACGCGACCTGGACGCGCAGGCAACCAACCTCGAAGGCTATCTCTACCCGGACACTTACAGTTTCCCCCCGGAGACGTCTGCGCGCGAGATGATCGCCGCGATGGTCAGGCGTTTCCGGCAGGTGTGGCGCGATCAGGTTGGAGCAACGGAAGCCATAACGTCGAAGCGTACGCCGAGAGAGATCGTCACGGTCGCATCGCTCGTCGAGACGGAAGCCAAGTTGAAGGACGAAAGGCCTCTGGTCGCATCAGTCATCTACAATCGCCTTAAAATCGGCATGCCGCTCGGCATTGATTCGACCGTCATCTACGCTTCCAAACTCGCCGGAAAATGGAGAAACGACGGGAAAGTTTATCAAAGCGACCTCGACCGCGATTCGCCTTACAATACGCGCAAGGTGCGCGGCCTGCCGCCGGGGCCTATCGCCTCCTCCGGTGCGCGCTCTCTGGAAGCCGCACTGCGCCCCGCCGAGTCCGACTATCTCTACTACGTGCGCGAGCCTTCACGCGACGACGGCGCGCACAATTTTTACAACAACGAAGCTGACTTCTACAGAGGAGTGCAGGCGCTACGCGCTTGGGAACGTGCGCGCGACGCCAACGCGGCAGGCGCAAACACGAACGAGTAAACGCTTGAGAGCATAATTTTCAGCGAATTCATTTCATCCGCCCCAACTCTTTCTTGAAAAGACCTGAACGTTGTTTTATTCTCCATACATCTCCCGTCGTCTTGAAATTCTTCGGACAGAGGCTCTCGTGGGCGAGGCCGAAAGGTTTGCAATGAAGAAAGTCTTAACGCTCTCGATGTTTTTACTTCTGGTCGCCTGTAACATCTCTGCACAAGAGAAAGGCGTGGACCGGCAGAACGACCGCATACGCGATGCCGGGACTGACCGCGCCCCCGGCGTCAACGGCGTCAAGCAAAATACAGGCAGCGGGCGCGGCATCGACTTTGGTAAAGGCCGGACACCTCAGGCCACGCCGATTCCCAATCCTTATCGCCTCTCGATCCGGCGCGACATCGTCGTCCGCGCCGTCGAAGAACTGCTGGCGGAGCGGAAGATGATCGTCGATACGACCGTCTCCAAAAAAGACGAGGGTGTTCTCATCAGCCAGCCCTACAGGTTTGTTAAAGGTGCGGTTGTGGCCGGAACCGAGTTGAGCCATTACGCTGAACTGACACAGGAAAATTCGAGAGGTTGGACGCAGGGACGCTACACCTTCATCATCGAAGTGCAGCCGCTCGACGGCGTGACGACGAGCGTAGCGGTCAATGCACGCGTAGAGGGTCGCAGCGACGGCGCATCCGGCGCGGAGTGGGTAAGTTTGCGCAGTTCGGGTCAGGCGGAACAAGAGTTTATTATCGCACTCGTCGAAAAACTGACCGGCGCGCCGCCCCCCGCCCCGAACGGACAGGCGCAGTAATCATCCGGCGACCGCTTGCACGTCAGGCTCCGCTAACATTTACAACCATTTAGCCTTCCCCGTTTAAAGTTGCCAGTGAAGGATTTGATTTGAAGCGATGGCGAGTAATCAAAGCATTAACGAGCCGGCTAACGAGCCGCATTTGTTTGAAGGAGGGGAGACTGCCCCTTCGAAGTGGATTAAATTCGGGGCGCTCGCTTGCGCGCTGGCCGTCGCCGCCGCATTGTTGATCGGTTACCGTCTCTTGCGTGCACGCCAGCTTGAGAGCGTGCGCGCGGCTCAACAGGCTGCGCAGGTTACGAAAGTCGTCGCGCCGCCCGAAGCGCAAATTTTCGAAGACGAGGCGCGGCTCAAAGGCTCCGACGCGGTCATCACGGGCACGATCCGCAACATCTCGGATAAAAGACTCGAAGACTTGAGCGTCGAGTTGGAATTGAAGCGTCGCACGGGTCAGGCTACCGAGCGACGTCAAATCGACGTCGCGCCCGCCAGTCTCGATCCGGGCGCAGAAGGTCGCTACTCTCTGAACTTGCGCTCCTCCGAGTGGGGCGGGGCGCGCGTGTTGAGCCTCAACAGCGCGAAGCGCTCCGAGACGATAGCTTTCAAGTCGGCAGTGGGAGCACGCCGCCAGCCCGAGAGGCTTCCTCAAGGCAATCCCAAGATCGTCGTCGTTCCGCGTCCGAGGCCAACAGGCGAGGAGTTCATCAACACGCCCGATAATCCGACGCGCATCCCGTAGCCGCCCTTCTTCAAGTAATACTTGACAAGTCGGCGCGACGACCAATTTCAGGTAAAACCTTAAGGTCTGTGTTTCTTGAGGATTTTTTAGTTATTTATCTCGCAGGACTTTGCGAACAGACAACCGGCGGATGTTTTTCTCCGTCACAACAAAGTCCGGTGCAGGTTCAACGCGAAAATCGTTTCTCCGTAAAGAATGAACAACCAGGCCACCTGCGATAATTCGTGCGAAAACTATCGACGCCAAAATTGATGTCATTAAGAT
>DASWNS010000115.1:0-5365 GCA_036399115.1 Pyrinomonadaceae bacterium
CCGCGCGCATGACCTCCACGTCATACTCCACCCCGGCCTTCATTTCTCCGAGCACGTAAGTGTAATCGTAGACATTGCGCACGTCGCGCCCGGCGAGACGCACGATCACGTCGCCCGCGCGCAAGCCCGCCTTCGCCGCCGGTGAAGCTTCGCTTACGCCGTCGAGTTTCATGCCGTCGGTCGTCTCCGCGTAATTCGGGATCGTGCCGAGAGAGACGCGAAAGCCGGGGGAGCGTCCCGCCCTCGCGTCCGACTTGGCGAGCGTGTAAGCCGGGCGTTTATCGTTCGCATCCAGAACGCGCACGATCTCCGAGACGAAGCGCACGATCCGCTGTTCGCCTTCGTAGTTGATGCGGTCGGCTGTGTCGGTGGGCTTGTGATAATCCTCGTGCGTGCCCGTCCAGAAGAAGAGCACGGGCGTCTGCTTCGCGTAGAACGAAGCGTGGTCGCTCGGACCGAAACCGTCTTCCGTGAGGGTCAGCGCGAAATGCTCTCCGGGCGCGGCGTTTGCGCTTGCGCCCCCGTTCGCGGCGGTGACGACAGGGTAGTTGCCGCGCTTCAACTCTTCCTCCGGCGAACTCTTGCCCGCCGCCGCTGTGACATTGAGTTGGAGCGCGTGGTTGGCTTTTTCGATCCAGTTCTTCCACTCGGACGACGTGCCGACGCCGCCGATGTTCAGCCTGTTCTCTTTCATCCGCCCGATCATGTCGAGATTGATCATGGCGACGGTTTGCGTGAGCGGCACGACGGGATTTCTCACGTAGTAACTCGAACCGAGCAAGCCCTCCTCTTCGCCGCTGAAAGCGATGAAGACAATCGTGCGGCGAATTGATTCGCGGTCTTTCGCAAACGTGCGCGCGAGTTCGAGCAGACCGGCGACGCCCGAAGCGTTGTCGTCCGCGCCATGATGAATCTCGCCTTCGCGTGCGGCGAGGCTGCCCTGCCCGCCGCGCCCCAGGTGATCGTAGTGTGCGCCGATCACGATTGACTCGTTTTTCAAGTTCGGATCGGAACCTTCCAGTATGCCGATGACGTTGACGGCGGGGGATTCGCGACGCACGATCTCGGTCGCCACGGCGAACTCGACGTTGCGGAGCGGCGCGGAGAAATTCCGCTTCGACGCGTGCGTCGCTCCCTGCGCACTTTCGACGCCGTCGCGCGGCGCGGTCTTGGGCGCAGTTTGGAGCAGCGCGTTTTCCAGTTCCTCAAATCTCACCGCAGGCGTCGCCGCCGATTCGAGCGCGCGGCGCGCGGCCTGCCTTGAGATGACGACGACGGGAAGCCCCGCATCGCCCGAAGCGACGCTTTGGTCCACGCGCAGGCGCGCGAGTTTATCGTCCTTGAAATTCTCTTCGCGCGCAATGACGAGGAGCGCACGCGCGCCGTGATCGCGCGCCGCCGCCGCTTTGAAACGAAGGTCTGCGAAGCGCGCAAAACTGCCGTGCGGGTTGTCGCCGTCGGGCGCGCCCGCGAAGGCGAGCGCGAGGCGTCCCTTCAAGTCCACGCCCGCGTAGTCGTCGTGCCCCAACTCAGCCGCCGTGATGCCGTAGCCGACATAAGTGACGGGCGAACTCTCCACACGCGCGTTCGCGCTCCAGGCGAGCGGCATCCAATCCTCGCCCAGACGCAGATCGAGCGACGCCGGAGCAGCGTGTGCCTCCGCCGTCCCGCTCGCGCGTGGCGCAAACGTCATCGCGTTGCCCTTGCCGAGTTCGACGCCGGAGACGTAAGGGAAACTCTGCGTGTAGCTGGCCGCACGCTCTTTGCTGCGCAACGCTGCGCTGTAACCGCCGCCACGCAGACCGTAACGCTCAAACTCTTTCGCGATATACGCCGCCGCCACCGTCGCGCCCTTCGTTCCCGTCCGGCGGCCTTCCAGATCAGCCGAGGCGAGATACTCTATGTGCTCACGCAGCCTCTTCTGCTCCGGCGCGCTCGCGCTCCGCGACTGCCGCTCCTGCCCCGCCAGCGCGCTCGCCGCCAGCACGACGACGAGCAACAGTTGAAAAAATTTACGTCTCATAAATAACCCGGAGGTCGGAGATTTGTAGAAGATAGTTTTGACTGATCTCTAAACCTACGGCCTCTGATCTCTGCTGTTATTCCACCCAATCGGCGATAAAGATGTTCGTGTCGCCGCGCGTCTTGGCGTTGCGGTTCGAGGCGAAGACCAGTTTTTTGCCGTCGGGCGTAAACATCGGGAAGCCGTCGAAGGTTTCCTCGTAGGTGATGCGTTCGAGTCCTGTGCCGTCCACCTTGATCGAGTAGAGATCGAAGTTGCGACGCTTGGGATCGTTGACGTTCGAGGCGAAGATGATGCGCTTGGCATCGGGGAAGAAGTAGGGGGCGAAACTGGCCGCGCCGAGTTTCGTCACCTGCCGCTTGTTCGAGCCGTCGGCGTTCATCACCCAGACTTCGAACGTGTTCGGCTCGATCAAATTCTCCGCGAGCTTCTGCTTGTAGCGCGCCACCTGTTCGGGCGTCTGCGGGTGATAGGAGCGATAGACGATCTGCTTGCTGTCGGTGGAGAAGAACGCGCCGCCGTCGTAGCCGAGTTCGGTCGTCAGGCGGCGGACGTTGCGCCCGTCCGTGTCCATCGTGTAGATGTCGAGGTCGCCGCTGCGCATCGTGGTGAAGACGATCTTCTTGCCGTCCGGCGAGATGGTCGCTTCGGCGTCGTACCCTTCGGCGTCGGTCAGACGCTTGACGTTCGAGCCGTCGGCGTTCGCCGTGAAGATGTCATACGAGGGATAGATCGCCCAGACGTAGCCTTTCGAGAAATCGGGATTGGGCGGGCATTCGCGCGCGCCGAGATGCGTGGAGGCGTAAAGGATGCGCCGGGGATTTTTCGGGAAGATGTAGGAACAGGTCGTGCGTCCGGTGCCGTTCGAAACCATGCGCACGTCGGAGCCGTCGGCGCGCATCATGTAAATCTGATCGCACCCGCGCCCGTCGCGCTTCGACTGAAAGATGAGTTGTTTGCCGTCGCCGCTGAAATAGGCTTCGGCGTTCTCACCGCCGAACGTCAACTGGCGCACGTTCCGCAGGTGACGTTCCGACGCCAGCGCGACGCCTTCGTTTTTACTACCCGGCGCGCTTTGTGTGGTGGTTGTTTGCGCCGTCGAGAATGTCGCGGCGAGCATGGCACAGACGGAGACGAGAAGTGCCAGAGGGAAAAGTTTCTTCATACCTTTTAAAAACCAACCGTACTTTTAAAAACCAGCCGTACTTTCAAAAACTAGCCGTTCTTGCGTTCGAACTCTTTCATAAACTCGACCAACGCTTCGACGCCCTCGCGCGGGAAAGCGTTGTAGATCGAGGCGCGCAGGCCGCCCACCGAGCGATGGCCTTTGAGGCCGTCGAGTTTCGCGGCGGTCGCTTCCTGCACAAACTGCTTCTCCAAATCTTCCGTGGGCAGGCGGAACGTAACGTTCATCAACGAACGCGCTTCGGGCGCAGCGTGGCCGCGATAAAAGTCTGTCGCGTCAATGGCGTCGTAGAGCAGCGCGGCCTTCGCTTCGTTCTCGCGCTCCATGCCTTCGAGGCCGCCTTTGCCCTTGAGCCACTTGCAGACGAGATTCAGGATGTAGATGCCCCACGTGTTCGGCGTGTTGTAGAGCGACCCGTTTTCGACGTGGGTGCGATAGTCGAGCATCGTGTGGAGGCCGGAGGGCGCGCGCGCGAGCAGGTCTTCGCGGATAATGACGAGCGTTAAGCCCGATGGTCCCATGTTCTTTTGCGCGCCCGCGTAGATGAGCGCGTAACGCTCGACGGGTTCGGGGCGCGAGAGGATGTTTGACGAAGCATCCGAGATGAGCGGCACGTTGCCCACGTCCGGCAGTTGCTTCCATTCGACGCCTTCAATCGTCTCGTTCGAAGTGAGATGGACGTAGGCCGCGTCCTGAGAGAGTTTCAATTCGTGCTGTTCGGGCGTGCGCGAGTAGCGGCTGTCGGCGGTGTCGGCGACGACGCTCGTGGTGCCCACGCGCTTCGCCTCTTTGAGAGCCTTCTTGCCCCAACTGCCCGTGATGATGTAGTCAGCCGTCTGACCTTCGGCCAGCAGGTTGATCGGGATCATCGAAAACTGCAAACTCGCGCCGCCCTGTAGAAAGAGCACCTTGTAGTGGTCGGGAATCCCTAACAACTCGCGCAGAGAGCTTTCCGCGCCGTGAATGATCTCGTCGAAAGTTTTCGAGCGATGGCTAATCTCCATCACGGACATCCCGACGCCGGGCAGAGACAACATATCGCGCTGCGCTTCTTCGAGCACAGGCACGGGCAGGACGGCTGGACCCGCGCTAAAATTATAGATTCTCTCAGTCATCTTTTCTCTTCCTGATCTCTTTTCCTGAAATGAGTTTAGTCTCGCTCGATGTTTAAACCCGAACGCATGCCTTTACCCGCGATGCGCGTGACGAGGGAGCGCGGCACGAGGCGTTCGGCCTGCGTCTGCACGTAATTGATCCAGCCGGAGATGATATGGCCTTTGCCCCTGTCGAGTCCATGCAGGGCGGTATCCACGACCTGCTCGGCTGTCTGCGCCACGCGAAACGGCGGCTTCTTGACGCCCGCCGCGTCGAAGAAATTCGTCTCCGTCGCGCCCGGACAGAGAGCCATCACGCGGATGTTGTAGTGCCGGTTCTCGTCCCACAAGGCTTCGGTGAAAGAGAGGACGAAGGCTTTGGTCGCCGCGTAGGTCGCCATGTAGGGCACGGGTTGGAAGGCGGCGGTCGAGGCGACGTTGATGATCGCGCCGCGCCTGCGCCTGCGCATCGGCGCGAGATAGAGATAGGTGAGTTCGACGAGCGACTTGACGTTCAGGTCGATCATGTTCAACTCGCGCCCCACGTCGAGCGATAAAAAATCGCCCATCGAACCGAAGCCCGCGTTATTGATGAGCGTGTCAACTTCCAATCCACGCCGCTCCGTCTCCTCGAACAGGCGACGCGCCGCGCCCGCTTCTGATAAGTCCGACACGATTGTCTGGCAGTTCACGCCCGCCGCCGCCCGCCCCAACTCGTTGCACAGCGCGTTCAACTTCTCCTCCGAACGCGCCACCAGCACGACGTTCTCGCCGCGTCCCGCGAGCCGCCGCGCGAAGACCTCGCCAATCCCGCTCGACGCGCCCGTGATGAGAGTTGTTTTCATTCTCTGCCTAAAGCTTCCAATTCAAGGTGCGAATATAATTGAAATTAATCGCATCAACGCCTTGTTTGCTTAAATAACCGACCAATTTAAAGTCGTTAGACAAGACAAGATATTGATCTTTGGCTAAATTTAAGATTCCAGCGTCTGTCAGACCTAATTTAGGAAAGTGCTCGGTGGCAGACAACTTTGCGGTCGCAACGTAATGTTCTTCTAAAGT
>DASWNS010000116.1:0-6216 GCA_036399115.1 Pyrinomonadaceae bacterium
ATGTATAAGACTGCTGTGAGAAAACGTCGTCTCTTCATTGTCGTGATCGTGTTGACGGGCGGCGTTTTCATGAGCGCGCTGCTGTCGCATCGTGCAAGCAACCGGGTCGCCGTCGCGCAGGAGAGTCGCCTGCCCGCCGCCGCGCGTGAGGCCGCCTATCGCGCCAACAATCTCGGCGTGGCTTTGCTCGAACAGTTCAAGCACAGGGAAGGCGCGGAACAGTTTGAACGCGCGCTCAAACTCGATCCGCAACTCGCGCTCGCGCGCATCAATCTCGCCATCGCGCTCTACAACGTGCCCGACGCGGAGGCCGCCGCACGCGAAGCCGCTAGCGCGCTCACGCTCGCGCCCCGTGCGCCGCAGGCTCTCTACATCCTCGCGCTCGTCGCACGTTCGCGTAACAACACGGCGGAAGCCGTCGAAGCCTTCCGCCGCGTGTTGCAGGTGGACGCACAGGACACGGGCGCAAACGTCAACCTCGGTCAACTCTACGCGCAGGGGCGCAACTACGCGGAGGCCGAGCGCGCCTTCCGCGCCGCGCTCGCCTCGGAGCCTTACAACACCACCGCCCTCTACGGACTCGCCAACGTCCTCCTGCGCTCCAACCAGCGCGAAGAAGGCCAACGCCGCTTGCAGGAGTTTCAAGTGTTGCGCCAGAGCGGCGCGGGCACGAGCCTCGGCACAAACTATCTCGAACAGGGACGCTACGCCGAAGCCGTCACCTCCACGGGCGCGGAAGCCGGACTCGTTGACCCGCGCACGCCCGAAGTCGTCTACACGGATGCGACCGAGGGCGTCCTGCCCGTCGCGCCCGCCCCCGCCACACGAACGCCGCCAAGCGCAAACGCACGCCGCACGCGCCCCGCCGCGCCGGAGCAATACGATGTGTCGCTCAGATCGCCTGCCACGCGGGGCGTGGCGACCCTGTTCGATTTCGACGTTGACGGCGACCTCGACATCTTCGACTCAGCATCCGGCGGGCAGAGACTTTATCGCAACGACGGCGGTAGGTTCGTAGACGTGACGGCCAACTCCGGCGCGCTGGCCTCACGCGTGGCGGGCGTTGGCCTCGCCGCCGTCGCCGGAGATTATGATAACGACGCGAAGCCCGATCTCTTCGTGCTCTACGAAGGGCGCGTCGCGCTCTATCACAACGAAGGGGCGGGGAAATTTTCCGACGCCACCCTCGCCGCAGGCATCGCGTCCGCCACGCACCATTCCATCTCCGCCGCCTTCGCAGACGTTGATCACGACGGCGACCTCGACATCTTCACCGGCGGGCACAGCGACCTCTCGAAGGCGAGCGTCTCCACGCAGGCAACGGCAAAAGCAGGCGAGTTGAAATTAGATGCCCCGCCCGCGCCGAACCGCCTGCTGCGCAACAACGGCGACGGCAAATTTACGGACGTGACGGCGGGAGCGAAAGTCGCGGGCGAACGAAGCCATACGGTCGCCGTCGTCCCGACCGATTACGACAATCGCCGGGATGTCGATCTGCTCGTCGTCAACTACGAGGGCGCGCCCGCGCTCTATCGCAACCTGCGCGACGGTTCGTTTCGAGATGTGGCGCGCGAAGTGGGCTTGGAGTTGAAAGGGCGATACCTCTCGGCGGCGGCGGGCGATGTCAACAAGGACGGCTTCACAGACTTCTTTTTCGGCGCGGAGGCATCGGCGGGCACCTTTGCTCTGAGCGACGGGCAGGGACGTTTCAACCTCAAGCCCGCGCCCAACGCGACCCGCGACGCGTCTGCCGCGCAGTTTCTCGACTACGACAACGACGGCCTGCTCGATCTGTTGATCGACGCTTCCGGCGGCATGCGCGTCTGGCGCAACCTCGGCAACGACTGGTCTGATGTGAGCGAGCGCGCCGTGGGGCAAACGCTGCGTGGAGACGGCGCGCGGGAGAAGGCCGGAGAATCGCGCGTGCTGGCCTCAGGCGATCTCGATGTTGACGGCGACACGGATTTGATAGTCCGCGACACGACCGGTCGCCTGCGCTTCGCGCGCAACGACGGCGGCAATCGCAATCGCAGTTTGCGCGTGCGGCTCGCGGGTCGCGTGAGCAACCGGAGCGGCGTCGAGGCGAAGGTCGAGATGCGCGCGGGGAGTTTGTGGCAGAAGTTGGAAGTTTACGCGGCCAGCCCTGCGCCCGCACCCGCCGACGTGGTTTTCGGTCTGGGGCAGCGCGAGGCGGCGGACGCCGTGCGCGTGATCTGGCCTTCGGGCACGGTGCAGGCGGAGACGGAGTTCAGCCCGGCGGCAACCGTGGCGGGCGCGTCGAATGAGAAGGGAAGCGACCCGCGCTCTGCGACGAAGGACGCACAGCGCACGACGGCAGCCGCAACTTCAAACGCGACTTTGACCGTCACCGAACTTGATCGCAAACCTTCTTCGTGTCCCTATCTCTACACCTGGAACGGCGAGCGTTTCGAGTTCATCACTGACTTCATGGGCGGCGGTGAACTCGGCTACTGGCTCGCGCCGGGCGTGCGCTCCGCGCCCGACCCTGACGAATACGTACGCATCAGAGGCGACCAACTCAAAGCCCGCAACGGTCTTTACGAATTGCGCGTGACGAACGAACTCGAAGAAGTCCTCTTCGTTGACAAACTGCAACTCGTCGCCGTCTCGCACCCGGAAGACACGGAAGTCTTTCCCGGCGAAGGTCTGGGCAGCTCGCTCGCCGCCAGGTTCCAATTGTTCGCCACGCGCGGCGCACGCCCGCCCGCACGCGCCACAGACGAACACGGCCACGACATGCTCGCGCGCATCTCGCAACTCGACCGCCACTACGCCGACGACTTCGCGCTCGAACCTATTCGCGGCTACGCCGGAGAGCACGCGTTAACGCTCGACCTGAAAGAAGGGATGAGGGATGAGGGCGGAAGGATGAATAAGCACTCAAGCGAGTTAAGCGCTCCTTTCATGCCTCATCCCTCATCCCTCATCCCTTCTTCCGGGCGCACGCTTCTGCTGCTCACGGGGTGGACGGATTACGCCTTCTCCAGCGATAACGTCGCCGCCGCGCATCGCCGTTTGAGTCTCCGCCCGCCCGCGCTGCAAGTGAGAGACGCGCGCGGTCGCTGGCGCACGGTCATCGAAGACATAGGGATTCCCGTCGGGCGACCGCAAACCGTCGTCGTCGATCTCACAGGGAAGTTTCTTTCACAGAGCCGTGAGGTGCGCATCGTCACGAACATGCGTATCTACTGGGACCAGATTTTGGTTGACCATTCGGGCACGCCCTCTCCCACGCAACTGGCGCGGCTCGACCCCTTGAGCGCAGACCTGCGCTGGCGCGGCTTCTCTGCGCAAACGTCGCCGGACGGGCGCGAGCCTTTCGGCTACGATTACACGCGCGTCTCTCTCTCCTCGCCGTGGAAAGTTTTCACAGGCCGCTACACGCGCGAGGGCGACGTGCGCGAGTTGGTGCAGGCGGTGGACGACATGTTCGTCATCTCGAAACCGGGCGATGAACTGTCAATCGCCTTCGACGCGAGCGCGCTTGCGCCTCTGCCGCGCGGTTGGACGCGCACCTTCCTGCTCTACGCCGACGGCTACAGCAAAGAGATGGACATCAACTCGGCGAGTCCCGAAGAGGTTGCGCCCTTGCCCTTCCACCGCATGCGCGAATATCCCTATCGCTGGCCGGAGACATTCCCCGACACGCCCGCGCATCTCGATTATCTCGAACGCTACAACACGCGCATTGTCGGCGCACCTTTGCCTGAATTAGTGACAAGAAAGAAAAGTGATGAGTGATGAGTAATGAGTTAGAACCAAAGACTTGTCTTTAACTCGTCACTTCTTCCTCGTCCCTGCTTTTAAAATTTTATGAACCATATACGTTATTCCGTCGCCGCTTGTCAGGTTGATCAACCGAACCCGCTGGAGCGGCGGGAGATGCGGCGCAACACCGAGCGGATGCTGTCGCTCATTGATTCGGCGGTGGCGGGCGCGGCTCCGTTTTTGCCCGTGCGCCTCGTCGTCTTTCCGGAGTTCGCGCACGCGGCTCCCGTCTTCCCGACGCTCGCAGAGTTGCGGCAGAAGTTGGCCGTGCCCATCCCGAACGAGCACACGGAACTGTTGGCGCAAAAGGCGCGCGAGCATAACATCTTTATCCAGAGCGGCTCGATGCTCGAAGTTGATCCGAAGTGGCCGGGCGCGGTCTTCAATACGACCTGTCTCATCGGGCGGGAAGGCATCCTGTATAAATATCGCAAGGTGAATACGTGGATTCCTTACGAGGTGCACACCAGCCCGCACGATCTGGAAGGCTACGACGAACCGCTCTTTCCCGTCGCCGAGACGGAGATCGGCAAGATCGGCTGCGCCATCTGTTACGACTGGTTGTTTCCCGAAGCGATCCGCCAACTCGCCGCGAACGGCGCGGAGGTGCTCGTGCGCGTCTCGGCTTACATGGACCCGTGGGGCGCGACCGAGCCGATGGACTGGTGGACGCTCATCAATCGTTGTCGCGCGTTGGAAAATATGGCTTACGTGGTTGCCGCCAATCAGGGCGCGAGCCTCAGGCACTACCCGCCCTATTCGTGGCCGGGCGGAAGTCAGGTAGTAGATTACGACGGGCGACTTCTGGCGCAGGCGTCGCCGGGACCCGGCGAGCGCATCGTCGTCGCACCCCTCGACATTTCCGCGCTCAGGCACGAACGCGCCGCCCGACGCGGGCATCATATGCTCGCGCACCTGCGCACGGAGGCTTATCCCGTCTATTCCGCGCACGCCTACCCGCCGCGTCGTCAAGGCAACGCTGGCGAAGGGGAGGCACCGCTTTCTTACGAGCGGAACAATGAATTGATCGAAGCGGCGAAGCGCGCGCTGGAAGAAGGGGCGGGACAGGAGTAGGGAATTTTGCGGCGGCGACGCAGCGGGAGTGTGGGCGGCGGGCGGTTAATATGCAGACCCGCCGCCCGTTTTGCTCTGCCGGTGTGCAGGCTCCAACGTGCGCGTCGTCTGCTCGATCACGCTCGGTACAGGCTCAAGCGTGGGCAGTGTCGTGGCGGGATTGAGTTCGTTCGTCTCAACTTGTCCGAGTTGCTGCGACGGCGTCCCGCTCGCCTCTCTGGAACTACGTGCGAGACGGCGTACCTGCCAGACGCCGAGTCCAAAGTACATCAGCAGTACCGTCGAACAGAGAATCATGTAGGCGAGTAATAAGTTTTCGCCAAGTCCTAGACCTTTCTTCAAGATAACCAGTCCGCCGAGCAGCAACCCGAGGCCGAAGACGATAATCCAGAACAGCCCCTCCATTTCGCTCTCCATACGCTTCTCGAATAGTTTGACCAACTCGGTTTCGCGTGTGGCGTTCAACTGCGCTCCGCAGCGATTGCAATACTTCAACTGCTGCGGCAGAGCTATTCCGCAAGACGGGCAAAACATTTCCTGCGCCTCCCCTCTCTCTCTGGTGCTGTGTGTAATACGTCTTTTTGCGCGGAGACGTTCGACGGCAAAACCGCACGCGCCCGCCGTTTAATTGAAGGCGCGCTGGCCGCCGTCGCTTGCTAACATCCGGCGCAGAGGCGACGGCGAAAAGGCGTCCGGCGGCGGAAAAACTGATTGACAGGGAGCAAATTCTGTATTAAAAATCTTCGTTCGGGCAAGCAACAAACTGTCCTTTCGCACGTTCCGTTCAATCATCTGAACTAAATTTCTCGCCGGAAGAGTAGCTTTTCACAATTCATCGTCCCCCGCGCTCGACCCCTTCGGAGCAACGGTACGTCCTTGAGTGAGCAGCGATTCGTCAGGCATCTCCACAGCACGAGGCCGAAAGCTATGACATTTTACAGGTTCACCCCGCGAAGAGCCTCTCAACTCTTCGTCCTACTCTTTTGTTTCGCCGCCACGGCGTTCCCCCTCTCTGCTCAAAATAATAAAGGCACGATTCTCGGTACGATCACGGATGCTCAGGGCGGGCTGGTGAACGGCGCGAAAGTGACCGCCGTTAACCTCTCCACCAACACTCCAGCCGAAGACACCTCCAACGAGGAAGGACTCTACACGATCCCCAACCTCGACCCCGGCATGTATCGTGTGACCATCGAGGCGACGGGCTTTAAAACCGTCGTCAACCAGTCGGTCAGACTCGAAACCAACGCGCGCCTGCCCATTGACGCGCAACTCGAAGTCGGCTCGGTCGGCGGCGATGTCGTCACCGTCACGGATCAAGGTCCACTCGTCGAGAGCGAGACGAGCGTGCGC
>DASWNS010000117.1:0-9500 GCA_036399115.1 Pyrinomonadaceae bacterium
AACCAACTGCCGCTGACACCGCAGCGCAACTCTCGCCGCAACGAGATCATCGCCATCGCTCTCTTCGCGCTCGGCATGCTCTTGACGCTCTGCCTCGTCTTCTTCAACCCGAACGATCCCTCTCTAAACTCCGCCGGGCAGGAAGAGACGCGCAACCTGATCGGTCCCGTCGGCGCTTATGTCTCGGACGTGATGCTGCAATCGGTCGGCCTCGCCTCCTACCTGCTGCCGCTCCTGCTCCTGCTCGCAGCGTGGCGTCGCTTTCGCACGCGACGCATCCACGCGCCCGTCTCGCGCATCATCGGCCTCGTCACGCTCTTAGTCTCGGCTTCGGCCATCCTCGCACTCGTCAGTCTGCCGCTGCTCTTCGACGGGCGCGTGAGCGCGGGCGGATTCGTCGGCACGTTCGTCTCTTCGAATCTGGCGAGCGCGCTCGGCGGCATCGGTTCGCTCGTCCTGCTGCTCGCGCTCGCCGCCACAGGGCTTCTGCTCGCCACCAACTTCTCTTTCGCACATGCCTACGAACGCGCGGTTGACGCCTTCGGCCACCCGTCAGCTTTCATCGCCACCCTCTCGACGCGCTTCCAGACGTGGCGCGCGGAGCGACGCGAGCATGCGCAGCAACGCGCCGAACAGCGTCGTGCCATCCGCGCCGCGCACGAAGAGGCTCAGGCCGAAGAGAAGCATTTGCGCGAGAAGAAGACCGGCGCGGAACGCGTCGCGGAGTTCATGCGCGAATCGGAGACTCCTGCGACCGCCGCCAACAACAAAACGACGCAGAACGCTTCCGCCAACGTCGCCATCCAACGCTCCGCCGCTGCCGCCGAAGCGAGCAACAACAGCACGACGAACGCGTCGCCCCAGCCCACGATTCAAAACGATCTGGACGAAGCCTTCGAAGAGTTTGCAGACGGAGACGACGACAACGCGTTGGAATCGCCGGGCAATGCTTCCGCCGGGTCGAACGCTAGCGCAGCGACGCGCAAATCAAACGCGAAGCTCGACGCACAGTTGAAAGAAGAAGACGCGGAGCTTTCGCCGAGCGCATTTATCGGCGAGGAAGACGAAGAAGTGGCGGAGATGGTCGCTTCCGTGTCGGTCGTGCGCACGGAGAACACTGAGGAAGAGTCCGTCAAGCAGAAAGAGGACAAGGCCACGCGCGAGGCGAGGCGCGCAGAGAAGTACGCGGAGGCAATGAGCGGCTACGACATGCCGGGTGTTGATTTCCTGAACGCCCCGCCCCCGCGCCACGAGCAGGCCGACGAGGAACTGCGCAATCTCGCCACGCGCGTCGCGGAGAAGTGCAAGGAGTTTAACGTCACGGGCAAGATCGAATACATCTGCCCCGGCCCTGTCGTCACGACTTACGAATTCAAACCCGACCCCGGCGTCAAGTATTCGCGCGTCACAGGACTCGTGGACGATCTCTGCCTCGCGCTCAAGGCCGAGTCCATACGCATCGACCGCGTGCCCGGCAAGGCGCACGTCGGCATCGAAGTGCCCAATCACCAGCGCGACAACATCATGCTCCGCGAAGTGATCGAATCGCGCCACTTCAAAGACTCGACTTCAAAACTCACGCTCGCGCTCGGCAAGACCATCGACGGCTTAAACTACGTCGCAGACCTCGCGCGCATGCCGCACCTTTTGATCGCGGGCGCAACCGGCACAGGCAAGTCTGTCTGTCTGAACTCGCTCGTCGTTTCCATTCTTTATAAAGCGCGTCCTGATGAAGTCAAATTCATCATGATCGATCCGAAGCGTCTGGAGCTTGGCCTCTATGCGGACATCCCGCATCTCGCCACGCCGATCATCACCGATCCGAAGCGCGCGGCAAACGCTCTGAAGTGGGCGGTGGCGCAGATGGAGGCGCGCTACAAGGAACTCGCCAAGTGGGGCGTGCGCAACATTGACGGCTTCAACGTGGAAGTGTTGCGCCGTAACATGGCCGAGGACTACGACGACGAAGGACAGCCCTGGAAGACGCTGCCTTACATCGTCATTATCGTGGATGAACTTGCAGACTTGATGATGACCGCCGGGCATGACGTAGAAGAAGCGATCACGCGTCTGGCGCAGATGGCGCGCGCCGTCGGCATCCATCTCGTGCTCGCCACGCAGAGGCCGTCCGTGGATGTCATCACCGGACTCATCAAGGCTAACTTCCCTTCGCGCATCGCCCTGCGCACGTCTTCCAAAGTTGACTCGCGCACGATCATCGACGCCAACGGCGCGGAGCAACTTCTGGGGCGCGGCGACATGCTCTTCCTTCCGCCCGGAACCTCTCGCCTGATCCGCGTCCACGGCGCATACCTGGACGAGTCGGAGGTCAACCGTATCGTCTCGCACATCAAGGGGCAGGGCGAACCGCTCTACGACGAAACCATCACGCAGTCGGAAGAAGAGTCAGGCGGCGGGGGCGGCGTGGGCGGCGAACGCGACGAGCTTTTCGAGCAAGCCCTGCGCATCTGCGTCGAAATGAAACGCGCCTCCACCTCCGTGCTCCAACGCCGCCTGCGCATCGGCTACGGACGCGCCGCCGCCATGCTCGACGCCATGGAACGCGAAGGCTACATCGGTCAGGCCGACGGCGCACGCCCCCGCCCCATCACAGGGCGCGCCTACGAAACCGTCTCTCATTGGGACGATCAACTGCGCGAAGAGGGCTGAAACAACTTTTCCACAGAATCTGTGGAAAAGCCTGTGGAAAAATCGAGTTTTTGCGTTACAAGTTCCTGACAAATTTAGACTTCTAGCATTTTGCACATCTTCGCGGCAAAGTTTGCCATTCCTGTTTCAAAGGCCGTTAAAGCTGTGTCTAGTCAACGCTTTGGAGATTGCACGCGCCTTTTGCGGGCAAGGCGCGTGCGTTCTGTCCCGCCCGTGTTTTTATGCTACGCGCTTGCGCTCGCGTGCGTCTCGTCGTGTGTTAAGTTGCCCCGTCGCGCCGGAGTTGTACGTAATCTGACAACATCCGAACTCGCGCCCACGCCCTCCTCTGCGCAGGCCACGACTCGCATCCGTATCAACACGGCTTCGCGCGCAGAGTTGGAGCGGCTGCCGGGTATCGGCGAAGGACTCGCGGCTCGCATCATCGAACATCGCGAACGGCACGGCGCGTTTCGCCGCGTCGAACATCTCATCATCGTGCGCGGCATCAGCGAGCGACGCTTCGAGGCTCTGCGCCCGTTCGTCACCGCCGAGTGATTCGCCTTTACCATCCGACCTCGCTCCTTTAACTGTGATTGCCGGAAGAGACGAACTGCGCCGCGCCGCGCGCTCCATCTTCGACGCCACGCTGGCGCACGCCGACGCGCGCCTCGCCGTCCGCCGCGCGCTCAACTTCACAGGCGGGCGACTCAACATCTTCGACACCGAATTTGATCTACGCGACGCGTCGCGTGCGGTCTACTCAATCGCCGTCGGCAAAGCCGGAGAGGCGATGGCCTCCGCGCTGGATGAAGTGTTGGGCGACGCGCTCGCGGGCGGTGTCGTCTCCACGCCGCCTCTGAACCATCCCTCACGCGCCCGTTTATCCAAACGCTGGCGCACTTTCGCGGGCGGTCACCCTTTGCCGAACGAAGCGAGCCTCGACGCGGCGCGCGCTGCCTTCGCCCTGTTGCACGAGGCCGACGCACAAGCGAACGCGCTCGTCATCTTCCTCATCTCCGGCGGCGGTTCGGCGATGCTCGAATGGCCGCGCGATGAGTCCATCACGCTCGCGGAGTTGCAGGCGGCGAACCGCGCGCTTGTCTCCTGCGGCGCGGAGATTAATGAGATCAACTCCGTGCGTCGTGCGTTCTCTTCCGTGAAAGGCGGCGGACTATCTGCGCGTGCGGGGCGCGCGGCGCAAGTCTCGCTCATCATCTCCGACACGAACCGGGACGAGCCTTTCAACGTGGCCTCCGGCCTGACCTACGCTTTCCCGCCTTCCTCGCATGCGCCACCCGACCCGGCAGAGATCATCGAGCGTTACAAACTCGCCTCATCACTCCCCGCCTCGATCCTGCGCGCCGTCAAACAAACGCACGCACGCCCGGAGGCTTCAACTTACGCGCCGCTGCCGTTGCGCCTGCATCATGTGCTGCTCGATAACGAAAGCGCGCTTGAGCATGCGGCAGCGACGGCCTCCGCGCTCGGCTTCGCGTCTGAGATTGCCGGAGACGTGTGCGAAGGTTCAGTCGAAGCAGGAACGGCCACGCTCGTCTCGCGTCTTTTCGATTTGCGAGAGCGTGAGGGGATGAACGGGCGGCCTCTGTGTCTCATCTCCGGCGGCGAGTTTTCGTGTCCGGTGCGAGGCGCAGGCGTAGGCGGGCGCAATGCCGAGACAGTCCTGCGTTGCGCGTTTGAGATAGAGGCTCGCGCTGCGCACACATCGTCCGGCGCGCCAATTCATGTCGTCGCTCTCAGCGCGGGTACTGACGGTATTGACGGCAACAGTCCGGCGGCGGGAGCCTTGTGCGATGAGACGACGCTTTCACGCGCCCGCGCGCTTTCGCTCGATGCACGGAAGTTTCTCGAAGCGAGCGACGCACACACTTTTTTCGCCGCGCTCGGCGACGCCATCCACACCGGCGCAACCGGCACGAACGTACGCGACCTGCGACTGCTCTTGTGTGAAAGTAAATAAGGGTGAGGGGCGAGCGTACTCAAGTCGAAAGCGGCGGGACGAAAGTTAAGACGAAGCCTCCGGCATGATGCAACTCGGAAATCCGCATCACGCCGGAGGCTGAAACACGCGCTCGCCCCGCCGCTTTCGACTCTCTATTCCATCATCGTCCGAAGTCGTCGCTGAGACGCACGATGTCGTCTTCGCCGAGATACGCGCCGCGTTGAATTTCGATGAAGATCAATTTCTCCGTACCGGGATTTTCGATGCGGTGCTTTGCGCCGATGGGCACGTCAATCGTCTCGCCCGTCCGCACCGTGCTCTCTTCGTCGTCCAAAGTCACCAGCCCTGCGCCCGCCACCACCATCCAGTGCTCCGCGCGCTGCGCGTGCTTCTGGTAACTCAGACGCTTCCCCGGCAAGACTTCAATACGCTTGACCTTAAAATTTTCGCCCTCGTCGAGCACGGTAAACGAACCCCACGGGCGTTCGTCATAAAGCGGCGAAGTGTTCGTCGTCTCGGATTCCGGCATGCTTCCTCCCTGCCCCGTCCTACCTCTTTAATTAACTGACGCGCGCATCAGCCGACAGCAATATATCCGTTCGAACGGATTGATTCAACGTAGCGTTGCAGCGTCGCCGTTGACCATTCCGTTGACCATTCCGTTTTCAAGTCGCTGCCTTCAAGCTTCACAGGCATCATTCGTGCGCGTAAGTCTCCACGCGCAAGTCGTGCCCGTCGGTGCTGACGGTTACCGTGCCGCGCCGCCCGGTCTGTAGAACCTGCGCGCCCGCTGCACGCCAGCGCGCAACGACGTTCGCATCCGGGTGTCCGTAGGGCGACGTGTGGCCGACCGAGATGACGGCGACGGAGGGGCGTGTCGCCGCGATGAATGATTCCGACGAAGAGGTGCGGCTTCCGTGATGCGCTACTTTCACGAGGTCGCTTTGCAGCGCGTCGCCTGCCGCCACGAGGGCGGCCTCCGCCTCACGCTCGATGTCGCCCGTCAAGAGAAACACGCGCTCGCCGTAGCGCACGCGGAGCACCAGAGAACTGTCGTTCTCCGAAAACGCTTGCGGCGCGTCACCCGCCATGTGCGGCGGCCAGAGCACATCCACCGTCGCGGAGCCGAACCTGAGCCGGTCGCCGCGCGCGATGAGTTCGACCGGCACGCGCTCGCGTCGGAGCGTCTGCGCGAAGCGCGCAAACTCCGCTTCGTCCGTTGCACTAATACGTCCGATGAGCGCGGCGCGCACTCCGAAATTACGCGCGATGTCGTTTAAGCCGCTCATGTGATCGGCGTGCGCGTGCGTCGCGAGAATGTAGTCCACACGCTCAAGCCCGCGCCACCACAGGTATTCCGCGACGACCGCCTCGCCGATGTCGCGCCCGTCGCGTTCAAACCTCGTGGCCGTCGCATCTTCAACGTCGCCCGCACGCGTCGCGTCGAACCGGGCGCGCCCGCCCGCGTCAACCAACAGAGTCGCGCCGTCCGGACACGTTAACAGCGCGGCATCGCCCTGCCCCACGTCGAGCAGGTCGAGCCGCAGACGCCCGCCGCTGCCGCTGGTACGCCCCGCGCTGAGCGGATGCAGGATGATCAGGCAGAGACAGATCGCGCAGCCCGCCCAGGCGAACCGTCGCGCTGTCGTGCGTCGCGCGCGTTGGCCTTGTTCTTCCCGCGAGGCTGCGGGCGTTTGTAAAGGTTGCCAGCGCGCGAGGCTCCTGAGCAAGACCGCGAGCGGCACGTAGTAAAGCGCGTAGACGAGCGCGGCGCGGCCTGTGTATTCCGGCAACCTGAGCGAAGCGACGCCCGCCTGCGCGAACGGGTCAACGCTATGCGTCATCAGCCAGTTCGTCCATTCGACGAACCACACGAGCGGCGCGGCAGCATCCGCGCTCAACGTTGTGAGCAACATCGCCAGCAGCGCGCCGAAACTTGCCGCCGCCATCAACACGCCGACGAAGATATTCAAAAACAGCGACGCCACCGACACGCGATGAAAATAGAGGACGAAGAAAGGCAGCAACATCAACTGCACGCTCGCCGAGACGATCATCGCGCCGAACGCGTAACGCCACACGCGCTGCACGCGCCAACGCTCAAACCATTCGCCCGCGCCCGCTTTGAAGAGACGATAGCTATAGACGTTTCGCTCCAACTCGCGCCGCCACGCGCGCTCGCTCCAAAACAGGCTCTCGCCGAGCACAAGAAACGCGCGCGGGCAGACGGGCGGGTGCGGCGTCGCACGCGTCGGATGCCATGCCCCGACCGCGCGCAAGCGTTCGATGAGCGGCCAGCCGAGCGCGACGATGCCGAGCACCGAAAGAAAAGTGAGTTGGAACGACGGGTCGAAAAGCTCTGCGGGACGATGGATGAGGAGCACCAGCGCTGCGCCGCCGAGCGCGTTGAGCGTCGCCCCGCGCCGCCCGGCCACAGGCGCGAGCGCAACCAAGGTGAACATCAACGCGGCGCGCACGACGGACGACTCCGCGCCGACCGCCACAGCGTAAGCCCATAACACGACACACGCCACGCAGACCTGCCACGCCCGCCTTCGCGGCAGCACCCGCCGCATCAAGAGCAGCACGACGACCCCGATGAAACTGATGTGCAGGCCGCTGATGACGAGCACATGAAAAGTGCCGCCCTCACGAAAACGCTCCGCGCTCGCACGCGACAGCCCGTAACGATTGCCGAGCAGCGCGGCCTGCAACACGCCTGCCGTCTCCGCCCTGAACAGTTCCGACATACGCAGGTGCAGACGCTCGCGCCATGCGTCCAGCCACACGAGCGGCACGAGCACGCGTTCGTCGTCCAGACGCTCCACGAGCAAAGGACTCTTGATCGTGCCCGCCGCATCTATTCCGCGTCGCTCCAAAAACTCCGGCCACGAGTTGCCGCCCGGATTACGAAACTTCTCCGCGCGTTCGAGCGCCACCAGCACGCGCACGCGCGCCCCGCGCCGCAGTTCCAACTCTTCGTATTTAACCCGCGTCGCCGCATCGCCGGCGGGCGCAAACAGTTCGACTGCGCCCGCTGCCGCCTGCTCCGTGCCGCGCACGCGCACGCGTTCGCTTCGCAGCGTGAGATAAAAACCGTCCGGCGCAAACTCCGGCGCGCGCACAATAACGCCCGTCACCTCCAACGGCTCGCCCGAAACGACGCGCCCCTCTTCATAAAGACGCCGCACGCGTTCGACGCCGACGCTGCGGCGCGCTTCAACCTGCGAGACGCACGCGCCCATGCACACGAACGCGAGCACTAAGCTCAACGTGGCGAGCGTGCCTTGTCTCCGTTTGCAGGCGAAGAGGGCGAGCAGCGTGCAGAGTGCGCCGGAAACCGTAAGGAGGTAGAGCGGCGGCGAGGCGAGATAAGCGAGCAGTATGCCGTTGGCGAAAGATGCCGCCAGCCATGCGAGCGGGTGCTGATTGAAGGCCGGTCTATGAGGTGAAACCGTACTCATGCCACTCGGCGTCGGACATTTATAACGAACTACAACTGCGTCCGGCTCTCCGTTGCGTCCGGCTCGCTGCGCCCGCCCTGCGTCACCTGCGTCTCTGTAGTGAATGTCTTACAAAAGCACTCTATCACCGCAGGCACAGAGGATACAGGGCGGGCACAGTGGAAAGAGCGTTCGCTCAACTTTGCCGTTCGGGAATCTTGAAGCCGAGATAGGTGCCCGAACTGATGCCCATCAGGGCGAGCAGCGTGCCGTCGAATTGCGGCATCGCCAGCGCACGATAGACGCCGACGCAGAACATCGTCCCCAGAATGATCGTCAACACGACGATCTGAAAACGGTGAAAACTGATCTCGCCGTCAGGGTCGGACAACAGGTCTTTCTTGAGTCCTTCCGACACCGGCGTGCTCAAACCTGATTTCGCGTCCGCAACCTTCTTCTCCGCCGCCGCGAGCATCGCGCGTTTCTCGCTCAGACCTATTTTCAGCGCGCTCAGAGCTTGTTTGTCTTCGTCCGTGGCCGCCTCGCCCGCCGCCCTTATCCGGTTCGCAAGTTCCGTCTGCTGGTTCTCCAGTTCCGCCACCTCGGTCTGGAGTTTATCCCTTTCGGGCACGAGCGCGGCCAGTTCGTCGTTCGAGGTGTCGCGCTTCGAGGCATCGATCATCGCGGCTCCGAGGGCTGTGCCCGTGCCGATGCCGATCAAGATGAGCGCCTGCTCCGTGATCGTGTTGTAATCGTTCGTGATCAAATAGATCAGCAGGAAGGAGGCGATAACCAGAAAGAACCAGAAAGCCGCCTGCGTCCGTGCCAGACTGTAAGGTCTTCTCTTTCCCGGCGGCGGATCGGGCGGGTTGGAATCGCGTATGATGTTGGTCGTCTTCGCCAGCCAGAAGAAGATGCCGAACATCAAGAGCAACCCGATGAGGCTGATGTTTGCCCAGAAGGGACTGAAGATGTGAAAACTGGCGACGAGCGGTGTAGCGAACTCCTCACCTTTCGGCGTCTGCAACCCGACCGTCATCTGCCGCGCGGCCTCTCTGAACTTGGGGCTGCCGAGCAGTTCGTTCCAGGTATCTTTCGTCTCATCGGTTCGCTTGGGTCTGAACTCCAGTGTGTTTTCGTTGAGCTGGCTCCCTTTGAGTCCGTTGAGCGGGTGGCCGTTCAGAGTCAAAATCAGATCGCCCGCAGTGATCTTCCTGTCCTCCAATGCTTTCGTCATTCCGTTGACAGTTATGGTCAGCGGATTAGCCATCAGGGGGTCGCCCGATTTCACTTCGTTAATGGCTACTTGCGTGCGCACGGCGGGGTCGGCGGCATTCTCTTCCGCAGCATCCTGCGCCCGTGCGGAAGCGTTAACGGCGGCGACCGACGCGATGAGCAAACACAGGTGAAAAAAGAAGGGGGTTCTGAGGCGTCGAACGTTGAAG
>DASWNS010000118.1:0-15620 GCA_036399115.1 Pyrinomonadaceae bacterium
TGCGCGCCGCACCGTCGGGCTGGTGCGCGCGCGGTTAGACGAATAGGGATGAGGGATGAAGGATAAGGGATGTGGGATGCGGGATGAGGGAGGAATCCGAGACCGCATTCACGCGAGTGAGTGCTTTCTCTGATTCATCCCTCATCCCTCATCCCTCATCCCTTATCCTTCATCCCTCATCCCTATTCTTCTAACCGCGCGCGCACCAGCCAGACGGTGCGGCGCGCATCAGTCTCGGAGACGTAGGCGACGAAGAGTTGCTGGCCTGTTTTCGTTGCCACAGGTAGCTCGCCCGCGCTTGCCAGCGTATCGGCTGGCGGAGTTTCCACGCCGTCCTTGAAGTGCGTCGCGGCGATGCGCGTGGCCGCGCCCTCGCCGCGTTCTTCCCAGACCGCCATCAGGTGATCGCCGCCTTGACCCGCCAGTAAAACGGGCGTGCCGCGCCCGCTGCTGCGTGCAAAGGCACGACGCGGCGCGAAGGTGCGCCCGCCGTCGAGCGATTGCGTTTGATAGAGGCCGGGCGTTCCCGCTTCGCCAGCCGTGTACCAGAGCACGGAGAGCGTCCCGTCGTTTGTGAGGGAGAGAGCCGCGCCGGAGACAGGGCACCCGGCGATCTGCCACTTGTCGTCGTTGACAATCGCAGGCGACGAAAAGGTGCGGCCTCCGTCCGTCGAAGCGGCGACGGCGATGTGCCGGAACTCGCCCGGCAACACCTGCCGCCAACTCGCATAGACGCGTCCGTCCGCGCCTGCCGCGAGCGATGTCTTGCAGCACGGGCACACTTCCGATGCGATGCGACGGTTGGCTTCGAAGGTGCGCCCGCCATCCGTGGAGGCGGCAAAGAAAATTTCCCGGTTGCTCTCCTTGTGCCTGTGCGTGGAGTTGGGCTTCGGCGGGGGAGGCGGGGCGACGTTTCGTTCGTCGAGCCACGCCATGTAGATGCGCCCGTCCGGGGCTGCGGCCAGTGAGTGCATGCCGTGAGCCGCAGGCCGCTCGTCGTCGTTAACTTTGACGGGAGACGCGAAACTGCGCCCGCCATCGCGCGAGGCCGAGAGATAGAGCGTGCTGGCATGTTTCGCCCCCGGCACGCGCGCCGTCCAACCGACATAGACCGTCGAGTCCGGCGCAACTGCGATTGTCGGCGGGTCGCCATGCCACGCCGTCGCCGCGCCCGCCTGTGGATTAACGCGCACGGGCGCACCGAGCGGCTTCGCTTCGCCGTCGAGATGCGCGAGCCACACGTCCGCCTCGCCGCCCGCGCGATGCTCGACCCACGCGACAAAGACCGACCCGTCGCCCGCCGCCGCGAGCGCAGGCTCCGCCGCATCCGTATCCTTAACGGAAACAAGGACAGGCTCGACAGAGGTTATCCGTCGAACGTCCTTCGCGGAGTTCGGCGTCGTTGAGGACGCAGCAGAAGACGCCTGTTCCACGCGTCGCGCGGGCTTTGAGCAACCGACGAGCAGCAGTAAGAGCAGCGAGGCGCAGGCCGCCGCGATCCGTTTTTTTATCATGGCATCTCTCCCGTTAAAATAAAGGGTCGCTCAAGTCGGACGGAGCTTGTCGCGGGTGAACGGCAGCCGCCGGGGTTGCACCGATTTTACACCTCCCCAGCGCGAGCCAGCTAACGGAAGTCTCTCTTTCACGACCGCACCGCGTCCGAGTTTCGTGAACGGCTGAACTCAGGGGCGTATCGGCGAACAGTTCGCGTACGTGCGAACGACTCTCGCCGCTTGTCTTTTACCGTGCGGAGTGAAGTATCATTCGTGCGAGAGACGATGAAGCAACAGGTTAAAACTGAAGAACAGCAGCAGCAGGGCGCGCCGGAGCAGAAGGCGGAAGCGCACCCGAGCCACTACGAACCTGCCAAGCAGGATTTGAAGTCGGAGCGCGAGTTGCGCGCCGAAGTCGCGGCTGCGTCCGAAGCCGGGTCGCAACCCGATGCCGCGCAGGAGTTAAAGGAGCCTGCGCACGCGTCGCGCCGCGCGCAGCCGCCCGAAGATTTCACGGGCATCAAAATTTCGCACGCGGAGAAAGCCGCCGGGGGGCTTCCGGCCATCATGTCGGCCATGAGGCATTCTTGGTCGGAGATGGGCGCGACGCGCACGCTCAAGACTCTCACGCGCATCAACCAGAAGGGCGGCTTCGATTGCCCCGGCTGCGCGTGGCCTGAACCCGACGGCGAACGCACGCACTTCGAGTTTTGTGAAAACGGAGCCAAGCACGTCGCCGATGAAGCGACGACGAAACGCATCACGCCGGACTTCTTCCGCAAGTGGAGCCTCACCGAACTCTCGCGCCAGTCCGACATGTGGCTGAACGATCAGGGACGCCTCACGCATCCCATGTTGCTCAGGCGCGGCACAGACTTTTACGAACCCGTCAGTTGGGATGCGGCCTTCGCCCTCATCGCCGGAGAGTTGCACGCGCTCGCTTCGCCCGACGAAGCCGTCTTCTACACTTCCGGGCGCACCAGCAACGAGGCGGCGTTTCTCTATCAACTCTTCGTACGCAAATTCGGCACGAATAATCTGCCCGACTGTTCGAACATGTGTCATGAATCGAGCGGCTCGGCTCTGACCGAAAGCATCGGCGTCGGCAAAGGCACGGTCACGCTCGAAGACTTCGCAGAGGCGGAAGCGATCTTCGTCATCGGGCAGAATCCCGGAACGAATCACCCGCGCATGCTCTCGACTTTGCAGGCCGCCAAACGACGCGGCTGTCGCATCGTCCACATCAACCCTCTGCCCGAAGCCGGAATGTCGCGTTTCAAACACCCGCAGGAGGTCTTCGACACGCTGATTGGCAGCGGCACGCAACTGGCCGACCTCTTCCTGCAAGTTCGCATCAACGGCGATGTCGCGCTCCTGCAAGGCATCGCCAAAGAGGTTTTGGAAGCGGAGTCGCAGCGCGCGGGCGAAGTGCTCGACCATGACTTCATCGCGGCGCACACCACAGGCTTCGAGGCGTTCGCAGCATCGCTCGGCAAAGTGGTCTGGGAAGAGATCACGGAGAGTTGCGGCATCGGGCGCGAAGAGATACGCGAGGCCGCGCGTATCTTTATCGAATCGAAGCGCACGATCTTCTGCTGGGCGATGGGACTCACGCAGCACAAGAACGCGGTGGCGAACATTCAGGAGATCGTCAACCTGCTACTGCTGCGCGGGCAGATCGGCCAGACGGGCGCGGGCGTGTGTCCCGTGCGCGGCCATTCCAACGTGCAGGGCGACCGCACGATGGGCATCTGGGAACGCCCGACCGCAGCCTTCCTCGACGCGCTCGGCAGAGAGTTCGACTTCGCGCCGCCGCGCGCACACGGCTTCGACACGGTGGAAGCGATTAAGGCGATGCACGCGGGGAAGGCAAAGCTCTTCTTTGCGATGGGCGGCAATTTTCTGTCGGCCACGCCCGACACGGAGTACACGGCGGAAGCCCTGCGCCGCCTGCGTCTCACCGTGCAAGTCTCCACCAAACTCAACCGCGCGCACCTCATCACGGGCGAGCAGGCTCTCATCCTGCCGTGTCTCGGTCGCACCGAAATTGACAGGCAGGCGACGGGCGAGCAGTTTGTCAGTGCGGAAAATTCGATGGGCGTCGTGCAGTCTTCGCGCGGAAACCTCGAACCGGCATCCGCAGAACTCCTGAGCGAAGTGGCAATCGTGGCGCGACTCGCGGATGCGACTCTCGGCGGCACGCGCCGCGACAGGATCAACTGGCTCGAACTCGCCGCCGATTACGACCTCATACGCGAACGCATCTCGCGCGTCGTCGTCGGTTTCGAGAATTACAATGAGCGCGTGCGCCGTCCCGGCGGCTTCTACCTGCCGAATCTCGCGCGCGCACGCGAATGGAAAACCGCTTCGGGCAAAGCGCAGTTTACCGTCCACGAACTGCCGCACCACGCGCTCGCGCCCGGACAGTTTTTGATGATGACCATTCGCAGCCACGATCAATTCAACACGACCATCTACGGACTCGACGACCGTTATCGCGGCATCCGCAACGAACGGCGCGTCGTCCTGCTTAACCCGGAAGACATCAGCGAGGCGGGACTCGATGCAGGCTCAAACGTCGATCTCGTCAGCCACTTCGAAGGCGAAGAACGCATCGCGCGCCGCTTCATCGTCGTGCCTTACAGCATCCCGCGCCGCTCAGCCG
Organism: Pyrinomonadaceae bacterium; assembly: GCA_036399115.1. GTDB lineage: Bacteria > Acidobacteriota > Blastocatellia > Pyrinomonadales > Pyrinomonadaceae > JAIVJZ01. The sequence goes on from DASWNS010000118.1 coordinate 4,159, forward strand.
CAACCTACTTCCCGGAGACAAACGTGCTCGTCCCTCTCGGCAGCGTCGCCGACAAGAGCAACACGCCCGCCTCCAAGTCAGTCGTCATCTCCCTGCGCCCCTGCGTCGCCGCAACTTAACTTTGGTATGTATGTAGCTCCTCGCAGCGAGTGTTGAATGCCTTTGGCGCATGCGGGTTATTGCGGGCGTGAACCGGCCACCCTTATTTTTTGCGGCTTCAAAAATCCTATACTTGAGGAGATAGAAAGATGGCGACATCGAGGCTCGGTACATACTCGCTCTTTCTGGCTGTCATCCTGTGGGGGACAGTGCTCGGCGGGATTGTCTATTCACATCTCGTTTACTTTCCGGTCTATCTCTCCGCTCTGCCTGCCTCGTCCGTCGTGGTCAACGGGACGTATGGGCTGCACGAAGCGATATTCTGGATAACTGTTCACCCGCTGCTCATCCTCTCGCTCATCCTCGCTCTCGTCTTGAACTGGAAAAACAGGTCGCGGCGCAAGCTCATCTTGATCAGTTGCGCGATCTACTTTCTGGTGCTTGTCATCACGCAAATCTATTTCATCCCCGAATTGATAGCCTTCGAACAAAGTCCTGCCTCAAACGTCTCAGCCTCGGAATGGTTTGCGCGCGGGCAGCGTTGGCAGCGATTGAGCTGGCTCCGGGGCGTGGTCATGTATGCCGCCATCTTGCCTTTACTGCTGGCGTTGACCAGAGCGGCTCCCGATGCGGGAGCGCGTGCGTTTAGCGCGACAGACGCCAGAGCATGAGACAGCCGATGGTGAGGCCGATGAGGACGACGGCGCGGCGCACGAACGTCCTGCCGAGTTTGCGCGCTATCTCCGCACCGTAGTAACCGCCCATGATCGCGCCCGCCGCCATGAGCAGGGCTGGCGTCCAGCGCACGAGGCCGGAGAGGGCGAAGGCCACGACCGCGACGCTGTTCAAAGTTAGTCCGAGAAAATTCTTGAGGCCGTTGGCGCGGTGGATGTCGGAGATGCCGAGCAGCCCGAGCGCGGCGAGCATCAGAATGCCGTTGCCCGCGCCGAAGTAGCCGCCGTAGACTGCGGCGCAAAACTGAAAGAGGATCGCGCCCGTCCACCAGCCTCTCTGCCTGCCTGCGGCGGGCGTCGCCTCAAGGCGCAGCCAGCGCGTGATCGGTTCCTGCGCCATGAAGAGAAGCGTGGCGAAGAAGATGAGGAAAGGGACGAGGCGGGCGAAAGTTTCGGATGGCGTCCGGATCAGCAACGCTGCGCCGACCGCGCCGCCGAAGAAACTCGTGATTCCGAGACGGATGAGCAGGGGGCGACTTTTTTCGAGTTCGCGCCGGAAGCCGAACAGCCCGCCGACGAGTCCCGGCCAGAGCGCGACGGTGCTGGTCGCGTTGGCCTCTTTCGGGTCGAGTCCGAGCCAGATGAGCGTGGGGAAAGTGAGGAGCGTGCCGCCGCCCGCAATGGAATTGATCATCCCTGCGATGAACGCGGAGGCGAACAGGACGACTCCTTGAAGAAGAGAAAAGCCCATCTGGTTTGCCACAAAAATGAGACTCGATAGCGTTAAACTGAAGAGACTATACATGATGAATACGCGCGCGGTCAGTCGCGTTCGGATGGACGCGCGACCGGCGCACAATTGACGAGGAGTTAGGCATGGCAATCGCGAGTGTGAATCCGGCGACGGGAGAGAAGCTGCGCGAGTTCGCGCCGCTCACCGAAGCGGAGATCGAAGAAAAACTGGAGCGCGCCGCCCGCGCCTTTCAAACGCACAGGCGCACGAGTTTCGCTGAACGCGCCGAACGTATGCTGCGCGCGGCGGATATTTTGGAGACGGAGAAGGAACGCTTCGCGCGTTTGATGACGACCGAAATGGGCAAGCCCGTGCGCGGGGCGCGCGAAGAGGTGGCGAAGTGCGCGCTCGTCTGTCGTTACTACGCGGAGCACGCCGGAAGCTTTCTCGCAGATGAGACGGTGGAGACGAGTGCGACGCGCTCATTCGTTCATTACGAACCGCTCGGCGCGGTGCTCGCCGTCATGCCCTGGAACTTTCCTTTCTGGCAGGTCTTTCGCTTTGCCGCGCCCGCCTTGATGGCTGGTAACACGGGGCTGCTCAAGCACGCTTCAAACGTGCCGCAGTGCGCGCTGGCGATTGAAGAGATTTTCCTGCGCGCGGGCTTCCCTGTGGGCGTCTTCCAGACCTTGCTGCTCAACTCCGATCAGGTTGCGCGCGTGATAGACGATGCGCGCGTGCGTGCGGCGACTTTGACGGGCAGCGAACAGGCGGGCAGACAGGTGGCGAGCCGCGCCGGAGGCGAAATAAAAAAGACCGTGCTCGAACTCGGCGGCAGCGACCCCTTCATCGTCATGCCGAGCGCGGATTTCGAGAGCGCAGTCAAGACGGCGGTTAAAGCACGCACGATCAATAACGGCCAGTCGTGCATTGCGGCCAAACGCTTCATCGTCCACACGGAGATTTACGAAGAGTTCGCGCGTCGCTTTGTCGCCGAACTGGAGGCTTTGAAGGTCGGCGACCCCTCGGACGAGACAACGGAAATAGGACCACTCGCCACCGAAAGCATCGTCGCGGAACTCGACGAGCAGGTGCGAAAGTCAATCGAGACGGGCGCGCGCACGCTCACCGGCGGCGAACGCTTGCAGCGCGCGGGCAATTACTACGCGCCCACCGTGCTCACAGATATTCCGAAAGATTCTCCGGCCTACGGGGAAGAGTTTTTCGGTCCCGTCGCCCTGCTGTTTCGCGTGGGTTCGATTGACGAAGCGATTGCGCTGGCGAACGACACGACGTTCGGACTTGGCGCGAGCGCGTGGACGCGTGCAGAAGATGAGCGCGCGCGTTTTGTTGACGAACTCGAAGCGGGCGCGGTCTTCATCAACGCGATGGTGGCATCCGACCCGCGCCTGCCCTTCGGCGGCGTCAAGCGTTCGGGCTACGGGCGCGAGTTGGGCGCGTTCGGCATACGCGAATTCGTCAACATCAAGACCGTCTGGCTCTCGGACGACGGCGGCGAGCGGCGCACCGAGACGGAGTAAGCGACAAACTATCTCTTACAAAACGTTGAACTCTCGATCCATTTGTTTGTAAGCCGCGCGCTTCGCGTTGTTCACTTTCGGACAACGCGCGTCCCGCAAGTGGGACGAGAAGAGCGCGCGGCTCTACGTCTCTTCACATAAAAGCCTGCAAAACTGATTCAACGAAGTTTCCGCGCGAAGTGGCACGCCGCTTCCATAGTATCTGCCTGATCTTCCGGCGCTGGTTGAAGGACGTGCTGCCAGAGCGTCTCCATTCCTACCTCAACATTTAAGAAACGCGACGGCCTCGCCGTGCGTTAGGTGAAACATGATTCGTTTGCGCAACGTCGAAAAAGTTTACGAGCAGGGTGTGAATAGAACCTACGTCTTGCGGCGCGTGGATATGGACGTGCGCGAGGGCGAGTTCGTCTCCATCATGGGGCCTTCGGGCGCGGGCAAGTCAACTTTGCTCTCCATCCTCGGCATGTTCGATAGCGCGTGGACGGGCGAATACTATTTCTGGGACGCGGCAGTTCATAAGTTGAACAAGAAAGAGCGCGCCGAGTTGAACAAACGCTACATCGGATTCGTCTTTCAGAGTTATCACCTGCTCGATCACATGACGGTCTACGAGAATCTGGACATGCCGCTCTCTTACAAGGATGTCAAAAAATCCGAGCGGCAATCCATCGTCGGCGATGTGCTCGACCGTTTCCAGATCGTGGGGAAGAAGGATTTGTATCCGAACCAGTTGTCGGGCGGGCAGCAACAGTTGGTGGCCGTCGCCCGCGCCCTCATCTCGAATCCGAAACTGCTCCTCGCGGACGAGCCGACGGGGAATCTTCATTCGAATCAGGGACGCGAGATCATGGAACTCTTCAAGCGTCTGAACGAAGAAGGCACGACCATTATTCAGGTCACGCACTCGGAACAGAACGCGGCCTACGGCCATCGCATCGTGCAACTCGCAGACGGCTGGGTGGTGAAGGAAGAGAAATAATTTCGGGTTGCGGAATGCTGACTGGAAAACAGGAAGCCGGTAGTTAAACGCCTTTGCTTATCAAGCGGCACTCCTTTGCCGGACGCTCCGAAATCGAAATGGTTTTGTTGCGAAAGTGGGAAACGGTGGTTGCGACGCGTCGCCGTAAAAGTCGGAAAGACGGCAAAAACAGTGCGAAATAGAGTTTTTGCAGGTGGCACGGGTTTCGCTTAAGCGGGTGACGGAGGATGGAAAATTTTGTCAAGTATGGATGTCCCTCGCGGTAAATCTTCGGCTCGCAAGCGGCGCGTGCGCGTCGCTTTGTATGCCATTATCGCCATCGTCGCTATCGCGGCGATCACTTTCGGCGTGTCGCGCATGAAGCCCGCCGCGCCCTCGGTCGAGCGTTCGACCGCGCTCATCGACACGGTGAAGCGCGGGCAGATGCTCCGGCAGGTGCGCGGCATCGGCACGCTCGTGCCGCAGGACATACGCGTGATCGCGGCGGCCACGGAAGGGCGCGTCGAGCGCGTGTTCGTCCAGCCGGGTACGGAAGTCACGGCGGGCACGGTGCTCATCGAACTCAGCAACCCTGAGTTGCAGCAGGGCACGGTTGACATCGAGTATCAGGTGCGCGCCGCCGAAGCGGATTACAACAACATCCGCGCGCGTCTTGACAGCGAACGCATGAGCCAGCAGGCCGCCGCCGCCACCGTGCAGGCCGAATACCAGCAGGCGAAACTTCAATCCGACACCGACGAAGAACTCGCCAAAGACGGTTTGATTCCCGCCATCAATCTCAAACTCTCGCGCGTGCGCGTGGCCGATCTCGCCAATCGTTACAGCCTCGAAAAGAAGCGTCTGGACGGCACGGCGAAATCCGCGCAGGCGCAACTCGCCTCGCAACAGGCGCGCATCGCCCAACTCAAGGCGCAACTCCAACTGCGGCAGACGCAGGTGGCGACGCTGCGCGTGCTGGCCGGAACGAACGGCGTGCTGCAACAGATGCAGGTCGAAGTCGGGCAGCAGGTGCAACCGGGAACGAACCTGGCGCGCGTCGTCGAACCGCAGAACCTGAAGGCCGAACTCCGCATCGCAGAGACGCAGGCCAAAGACATCACGCTCGGCCAGCAAGCCAGCATTGACACGCGCAACGGCATCATTCCCGGCCACGTCGTCCGCATTGATCCGGCGTCGGAGAACAGCACGGTGCGAATTGACGTTGCGCTCGATGCGCCGCTGCCGCAGGGCGCGCGTCCAGACCTGAGCGTTGACGGCACCATCGAACTCGAACGCCTCGACAACATTCTCTACGTTTCCCGCCCCGCCTTCGGACAGGCGCAGAGCACCATCGGCATGTTCAAACTCGAAACGGGCGGGCAGTTTGCTACGCGCGTGCAGGTCAAGCTGGGTCGCAGTTCCGTCAACACCATCGAAATTCTGGAAGGCTTACAGGAAGGGGATCAGGTGATTCTCTCAGACACTTCGCAGTGGGACGCCTTTAATCGCATACGACTTAACTAAGGAAAGGAAGAAGTGTTGAGTGATGAGTGATGAGTGATGAGTTAAAAGACAAAGATTTTGTTTTAACTCATCACTCATCATTCATCACTCATCACTTAGAAAACAATGAGCGCATCAAAACAACCTCTGATCCGCCTGCAAGATGTGAAGAAGGTTTTCTTCACGGATGAAGTGGAGACGCACGCCCTCGCCGGAACGCATCTCGACATCGCCAACGGCGAATACGTCTCTATCACAGGGCCTTCCGGCTGCGGCAAATCAACTTTGCTCTCCATCCTCGGCCTCCTCGATTCTCCGACCGAAGGCAAGTACTGGCTGAACGGCAAACTCGTCTCCGATCTCTCGCTCGGCGAACGCGCGCACATACGCAACCGCGAAGTCGGGTTCATCTTTCAAAGTTTCAATTTGATCGGCGACTTGAGCGTCTATGAAAACGTGGAACTGCCGCTCACCTATCGCGGCATGTCGAACGCAGACCGCAAGGCGCGCGTCACGGATGCTCTGGAGAAGGTCGGCATGGCGCATCGCGCGAAACATCTGCCGAGCCAACTCTCCGGCGGTCAGCAGCAGCGCGTGGCCGTCGCCCGCGCCGTCGCGGGTCAACCGCTGATCCTGCTCGCGGACGAGCCGACGGGTAACCTCGATTCCAAGAACGGCGAGGCCGTGATGGACTTGCTGCGCGAACTGCACCGGGGCGGCGCGACGATCTGCATGGTCACGCACGATCCGCGCTACGCAACCTTCGCCGACCGCGCCATACATCTCTTTGACGGGCGCGTGGTGAAAGAAGAGATGGTCAGTTTCAAGGATGCGGATGATGAAGCCGCGCAGGCCGGACAAGCCGGTACGCAGGTAGGAGTGGCGTAATGGGGAATCTCTGGCAGGACGTTCGCTACGGCTTCCGGACTTTAGTTAAAAGTCCGGGTTTCACCTTGATCGCGCTCATGGCGCTCGCGCTCGGCATCGGCGCGAACACCGCGATCTTCAGCGTCGTCAACGCGGTACTGCTGCGCGACTTGCCTTATCGCGAATCCGATCAGGTGATGATCGTGTGGGAGCAAAATCGCGCGCGCGGCGGGCGAAACAACGTCGCTTCGCTGGCGAACTTTTTAGACTGGCAACAGCAGGCCAACAGTTTTCAGGAGATGGCAGCCTTCTACGATGCGGCCTTCAACCTGACGGGCGAAGGCAACCCGGAAGAGATTCCGGCGCAGGTGACGAGCGGCAATCTGCTGACGATGCTCGGCACGCAACCCGCGCTCGGGCAGGTCTATACGAAGGACGAGGCCGAGCCGGGGCGCGACGACGTGGTGGTCATCAGCCACGGCCTGTGGCAGCGTCGCTTCGGCGGCGCGGGCGACATCATCGGCAAAAAAATCAGTCTCAACGGGCAGAACGTGACCGTTATTGGCGTGATGCCGCAGGGCTTCAAGTGGTTCATGAAAGAAGGCTCGCGCACCGGTAAGGCCGCAGAGATATGGACGCCGACCAACTTCGCTTCGGTCTTGAACGGCGCGACGAAGGGGCGCGGTCGCTTCATCACCGTGGCCGGTCGGCTCAAGCCGGGCGTCACGCGCGAACAGGCGCAGGCCGAGATGTCCACCATCGCCAGCCGTCTCGAACAACAGCACGCACAATTCAACACCAACATGGGCATCCATGTCGTGCCCGTGCGCGAGCAACTGGCGGGCGAGATCAAGATCGCGCTCTACGTGCTGCTCGGCGCGGTCGGGTTCGTGCTGCTCATCGCGTGCGCCAACGTCGCCAACCTGATGCTGGCGCGGGCGGCGAGTCGCCAGAGCGAGTTCTCCATACGCACCGCGCTCGGCGCGGGACGCTGGCGTATGGTGAGGCAGTTGTTGACCGAGAGCGTGTTGCTGTCCGTGCTGGGCGGCGCGCTGGGGTTGCTCATCGCGCTGTGGGGCGTGGATGCGCTCGTCGCGCTCAGCCCGCCCAATATGCTGGGGACGGAGAAGATCGGCCTCAGCCTGCCCGTGCTCCTCTTCACCTTTCTGATTTCACTAATAACAGGCGTGGTCTTCGGTCTGGTGCCTGCGCTTGAAGTGACGCGTTTGAATCTCAACGAGACTCTCAAGGAGACGGGCAAGAGCAACATGAGCAGCCGTCGCACCCGGCGCTTGAGCAGTGGCTTCGTCGTGGCGCAGGTCGCGCTCGCGCTGGTGCTGCTTATCGGCTCCACTCTGATGATCAAGAGTTTCCTCCGCCTGCAAGCGGTTGACCCCGGCTTCAAGACCGATAACCTGCTCACGCTGCGCGTGACCGTCCCGGCGGCGAAATATCCGGAGGACAATCAGATCGTCGCCTTCCACCGGCAGGCTCTTGAGCGGCTCAAATCTCTACCCGACGTGCGCTCGGTCGGGGCTGTGAGCGCGCTGCCTTTCGGCGGCAACCTCGGCGCGCGAACCTCTTTCAGTATCGAAGGGCGACCCGTTCCGCGTCCGGGCGAAGAACTCTCGACCGATGTTCGCGTCACGGACGAGAACTATTTTCAGACGATAGGAATTCCGGTGCTCAGCGGTCGCGGGTTCACCGAACAGGAGGCGAAGGAAGACCGGCGCACCATCATCATTAACGAGACGATGGCGCGGCAACATTTCCCCGGCCAGAATCCTCTGGGTCAATATCTCAGGGTGCAGATGATGCCCGACCCACAACCGATGGAGATCGTGGGCGTGGTGGCCGACGCGAAGTACAAGACGCTGGAAGCCCCGCCGCACCCGATGGTCTACTGGACGCACCCGCAACTCACCTACTCGGAGATGACCTTGATCGTGCGCACGAACGGCGATCCGATGAATCTGGCCGCCGCCGTCCGGCGCGAGATTCAGGCGATTGACAAAGACCAGCCCGTGGCCGACGTGCGGACGATGCAGAGTTGGATCGACGAGTTGACGGCGCGCAGCCGCTTCGGAACTCTATTGCTCACCATCTTCGCCGCGCTCGCGCTCGTCCTCGCCAGCATCGGCATCTACGGCGTGATGTCCTATTCCGTCACGCAGCGCACGCACGAACTCGGCATCCGCATCGCGCTCGGCGCAAAAACTCTCGATGTGCTCAAACTGATCCTCGGACGCGGACTCGTTCTCACCCTCATCGGGATCGCACTCGGCCTCGCCGCCTCTATTGTCTTAACGCGCTTCATGTCGAGCCTGCTGTTCGGCATCAGCGCAACCGACCCGATCACCTTCGGCGGCCTATCTCTACTCCTGACCGCAGTGGCGTTGCTCGCTTGCTATGTGCCGACGCGCCGCGCGATGAGAGTTGACCCGATGGTCGCACTCCGAAATGAGTAAGGCAGTGGCGAGTGGCGTGTGACAAGTGACAAGTTAAAACAGCGATCCTGTCTTTGAATTTGTCTTGTCTCTTGCTCGTCACTCGTCACACGCCACTCGTCACTGTTCTAGAGAGGTGCCCCCATGAATACATTCTGGCAGGACATACGCTACGCTCTGCGAATGCTCTTGAAGAGTCCGGGCTTTACGCTGGTGACGGTGCTTGCGCTCGCGCTCGGCATCGGCGCAACCACGGCCATCTTCAGCGTCGTCAACACGGTCTTGCTGCGCCCGCTGCCCTATCCGAACAGCGAGCGCGTCGTCTACATGGGGGAATGGTCGCAGCAGATTCCAGAGATGTCCGTGTCGTATCCGAACTTCATGGACTGGCGCGACCAGAATCAGGTCTTCGAACAGATCGCTGCTTTCCGCAATTCCAACTATGTGCTCACGGACGTCGGCGAGCCGGAGCGACTCGACGGGCGGCAAGTTTCGGCGGCCTTCTTTCCGGTGCTCGGCGTGAATCCGGCCATCGGGCGCAACTTCACTCCCGAAGAGGACAAGCCCGGCGCAAACCCCGTCGCGCTCATCAGCCACGGCTTCTGGCAGAGACGTTTGGGCAGCGATCCTTCCGTCGTCAACAAACCTTTGTTGCTGAACGGCGAGAGCTACACGGTCATCGGCGTCTTGCCGCAGACTTTTGAATGGCAGTCGCCCGTCGATGTGTTCGTCACGGTCGGCCTGCGCTCGGATCGTTTGATGGACCGCGACAACCATCCGGGCATGTACGTGCTCGGATTGTTGAAGCCCGGCGTCTCCGTGGAACAGGCGCGCACGGAGATGAAGGCCATCGCCGCGCGCCTCGCGGATCAGCATCCGGAGACGAACGCGGGCAACAGTGTCGCGCTGCAATCGTTGCAGGAGCGGGCGGTGGAGGATATACGCGTCGCCCTGTGGGTCTTGTTCTGGGCGGTCATCTTCGTGCTGCTCATCGCGTGCGCGAACGTCGCCAACCTGCTGCTGGCGCGCGCCGCTTCGCGTTCGAAAGAGATCGCCATCCGCACCGCGCTCGGCGCGGGTCGCCTGCGCCTCATCCGTCAATTGCTCACCGAGAGCCTGCTGCTCTCGCTGCTCGGCGGACTATGCGGCCTGCTCTTCGCCATGTGGGGCATCGACGCGCTCCTGTCCGCCATCCCCGACGACGTGCCGCGTCTCCTCACCGCCAACATCGGCCTCGACCGGTGGGTGCTCCTTTTCACCTTCGGCGTCTCCGTGCTGACGGGTCTGCTTTTCGGACTCGCGCCCGCGCTGCAAGCCTCGAAAACCAATCTGAATGATTCGTTGAAGGAAGGCGGGCGCAGCGGTTCGGCGGGCGGAAGCCACCAGCGCGTGCGCAACATGCTCGTCGTCTCCGAAGTCGCCCTGTCGTTGCTGCTCCTCGTCGGCGCGGGGCTGCTCATACAGAGTTTCCTGCGCTTGCAGAAGACAGACCTCGGCTTCGACCCCGCGAACGTCCTGACGCTGCGCGTGCCGCTGCCGGAAGCGCGCTACAAAGAGAACGCACAGGTGGCGAGCTTTTGGGACGAACTGCAAAACCGCGTGCGCGTCCTGCCGGGCGTCGAGAGCGTCGGGCTGACACGCGGGTTGCCGATGAACGGCGGCATCGAGTCCGGCTTCACGATTGAAGGTCGGGAGGTGGCGAACATCAAAGACCTGCCGATTGCCGTCAACCTCTTCACCAGCGCAAATTATTTCCAGACGATGAACATCCCGCTCCTCAGCGGTCGCTATTTCACCGAACAGGATACGAAAGACTCGCAGCCCGTAGTCCTCGTCGATGAGATGCTCGCCGCGCGTTTCTTCCCGAACACGGATGCCGTGGGCAAACGGCTCAAACTGGGCGGCGCGGATAGTGAATCTCCGTGGATGCAGATCGTCGGCGTCGTCAAACACGTCAAGCATTACAGCCCCAACGAAGAACCGCGCGTAGAGGTTTACACGCACTACAGACAGGTGCCGGAACGGTTCTTCGCCGCCGCCACGCGCAGCATGTGGGTAGCCGTCAAGACGCGCACCGCCGACCCGACGAGTTTAACCACCGCCATTCGCAACGAGGTGCAGCAGATCGACAAGGATCAGCCGATCTCGAACGTGGACAAGATGGAGAACATCGTCGCGGCGACCGTGGCTCCGCAGAAGTTTGCGACGTGGCTCCTCGGCATCTTCGCGGCGGTGGCGATGGTGCTCGCGGCCATCGGCATCTACGGCGTGATGGCCTATTCCGTCACGCAGCGCACGCACGAGATCGGCATCCGCATGGCGCTCGGCGCGGGACAAAGGGACGTGCTCAGGATGGTGGTCGGGCAGGGCATGAAACTCGCGCTCGTCGGAGTTGCGCTCGGCCTCGCCGGAGCGTTTGCGGCGACGCGCCTCATGTCCACACTGCTCTTCGGAGTCAGCGCGACCGACCCGCTGACTTATAGCAGCGTCGCCCTGCTGCTCGGCGCCGTCGCCCTCTTCGCCTGCCTCATTCCCGCGCACAAGGCGACGAAAGTTGACCCGATGATCGCGCTCAGATACGAATAAGAGAGTGACAAGTGACAGGTGACGAGTGACAAGTTAAAACCAAAAAACGTGCTG
>DASWNS010000119.1:0-3609 GCA_036399115.1 Pyrinomonadaceae bacterium
GCTTCGCCTTCGCGCCCGCATCCGCCGCGCAAAGCGACGAACTCGCTCCCGGCGGCGCAATGGAAAATCTCTAGTTAGCCTCGACATCGGTTGGACGGCGAAATCAGTTGACCTTTAAAAGAGATCGAATTAACCACATGAGCCATCTTTGCCAACTTCAAACTGCGCGTGCGGCTTCGCGTCTGGTCGCCGTGTGCATACTTTTTTCGTTGACGTTCGCGCCTGCCAATGTCCTGCGCGGGCAGCCGTCTTCGCGTTTGAAGGCAACGCTGTCGCAGGGCGTACAAGTCGCTGCCAAAGCGGGCGATTCCAAATCTGCCGTGCAGAGTCTCGCCTTCAAGCCATACGCGCGGCGCGCCTCGCGTGAGGCGTTGAAATGGGCGGACGCGGAACTGCGCCGGATGACGCTCGACGAAAAGATCGGTCAACTGATCTCGGTCGGCGTCAACGCCACTTTTCTGAATCAGGATAGCGAAGCCTTCCGCGCGCTGCGCCGTCAGGTGGAACAGAATCACATCGGCGGCATCATCCTGTTTCGCGGCGCGGTCTATGAATCCACGCATCTCGTCAACCGTATGCAGCGATTGGCGCGTCGCCCGCTGCTCATCTCCGCCGACCTCGAAGCCGGTTCGGGGATGCGCTTCGACGATACGATCAACTTTCCGTGGAACATGGCCGTCGGGGCGACGGGCAATCCTGAGTACGCGCGGCGGCAGGGCGAGGTGACGGCGCGCGAGGCGCGTGCGATGGGCGTGCAGCAGATTTTCGCCCCCGTCGTAGATGTCAACAACAACGCGGCGAACCCTGTGATCAACGTGCGCTCTTACGGCGAAGACCCGCAGGCCGTGGCGCGCATGGCCGCCGCTTTCACGGAGGGCGCGCAGGCGGGCGGCGTGATCGCGACCGCCAAACATTTCCCCGGCCACGGCGACACGGCCATTGATTCGCATCGCGGGCTTCCGATCATAGATGTCGGGCGCGCGCGGCTCGACGCCGTGGAACTCGTCCCTTTTCGCGCGACGATTAACGCGGGCGTCGGCTCCGTGATGATCGCGCACATCGGTCTGCCGCAAATTGACCCGACCACGGTTAGCCCGCTTCCGCGCACGGAACCGAGGCGCGGGGGCTACGCCGACAGCGAAGTGCTCGTCGAAAACGCGAGGCTTCCGGCCACGCTCTCGCCCGCAGTCGTCGGCGGGATGTTGCGCCGCGATCTCGCCTTCGACGGCATCATCGTGACGGACGCGCTCGACATGAGCGGCCTGACGATCTACTTCGCGCCGGGCGAGGCGGCGGTGCGCGCCGTGGAGGCGGGCGCGGATATGCTGTTGAAACCTTCCGACCCGGATGCGGTCGTGCGCGGCCTGCGCGAAGCCGTGGCGCAGGGTCGTCTGACGGAGCGGCGGATCGAGGAGTCGGCGCGTCGTCTGCTGGCGGCGAAGTATGACCTCGGCCTCCAACGGCAGCGCATCGCGCCGCTGGAGGGAATTGATCGCGTCGTCTCGAACGAGGCCGCGTTGAAGCTGGCGCAGGAGATCGCGGAGCACGCGGTCACGCTCGTGCGCGACGAGAGGCGTCTGCTCCCCTTGAGCAATCTGGCGGCGGGGTCGCGCATCTTTAATCTGGCGATCACGAACGGGGAAGATCGTCTCTGGGTGGGGAATCCGTTTGCGGGCGCGCTCGGTCGCGGCGGACATAAAGTTGAGTCGGCGGTGCTCGACGAACGCTCGACGGAAAAAGAGGTCGATAAAATTCTCGACAAGACGAAAGAGGCCGACCTGATCGTCATCTCGATGTACGGGCGCGTGCGAACGGGGCAGTCGAACAGCGGAGCGTTGCCGGAAGCGGGCACGCGCGCGCTCAGGAAGTTGATCGAACGCAAAAGCCCGCTCGTCGGCATCAGCTTCGGCAATCCATACTTGTTGCAGAGTTTTCCCGATCTCAAGACTTACATGGTGGCTTACGGCGACATGCCGAGTTTGCAACGCGCCGCCGCCCGCGCCCTCCTCGGCGAGATAGACATCACAGGTAAACTCCCGATCACTCTGCCCTCGCTCTACGCGCGCGGCACAGGCATTCAATTGAAGGCGCAGCCGCGCACCCCTGCCGAAGGGCGCGCCGCCAACAACACGAAGTAGAAGCAGCGAATTCAACCGTAGAAAATATATGCCCGCTCGTCACACTGTTATTCAACGCCGCGTCATGCAGAAAGCAAACAGCCGTTATTCCATGCCTCTCGTCGCCCTTTATTCCCTGCGTCGCCGCGCCGCGCCGCTCCTGCTCGTGCTCTTCGTCGCGCAGAGTTTCGCGGCCAACCTGCCGGTCGTCGCGCCCGCAAGCGTCGGGATGTCTGCGGAACGTTTGGGGCGCATTGATGCGGCGGTGGGGGAGGCCATCGCGCGCAGGGAGACGCCGGGGGCGGTGGTGCTCGCGGCGCGCCGGGGGCGTGTGGTGTGGCGCAAGGCTTACGGGGCGCGCGCCGTCGAACCCGCGCGTGAGTTGATGACGCCGGACACGATCTTCGATGCGGCGAGTTTAACGAAGGTCGTGGCGACGGCGACGAGCATCATGATCCTCGTCGAGCGCGGGCAGGTGCGCCTGAGTGATCCCGTGTCGCGTTACCTGCCGGAAGTGAAAGACGGCGGGCGCGAGCGCGTGACGATTGAGCAACTCCTGACGCATCGCGCGGGCTACGCCCCGGACTTCGATCTCGGCGAGCGTTGGACGGGCTACGACGAAGCGTTGAAGCGTCTGGCGAGCGAGCGTCTGCAAAATGCGGCGGGCACGCGTTTCGTCTATAGCGACATCGGGTTCATCGCGCTCGGCGAAGTGGTGAAGCGCGTGTCGGGCGAGACGCTCGACCTGTTTGCGCGAAAGAATATCTTTGAGCCGCTGCGCATGCACGACACGGGTTTCAACCCGCGCGCCGCTTTGCGCACGCGCATCGCGCCCACCGAGCGGCGACGCGCGCAGGCCGCGTATCTTGGCGGCAAACCCGAAAGCGTGGGCGCGGAAGGCGAGCGTTGGCTGCGCGGCGAAGTGCACGACCCGACGGCCTTTCGCATGGCGGGCGTGGCCGGGCACGCCGGACTCTTCTCGACCGCAGATGATCTAGCCATCTACTGCCAGATGATCTTGAACGGCGGCACCTATGGCGGCGTGCGTATCTTGAGTCCGCTCGGCGTGGCGACGATGACGAGGCCGCGCGCCGTGACGGATGAAGGCGGCGCACGCGGCCTCGGTTGGGACATCGCGAGCAGCTTCTCTGGGAATCGCGGCGACCTCTTCCCGTTGGGGTCTTTCGGCCACACGGGCTTTACGGGCACTTCGCTCTGGCTCGATCCGGCGAGCGAGACGTTCGTGGTCTTCCTGAGCAACCGCGTGCACCCTGACGGCAAGGGCGACGTGGGCGCGTTGCGCGGGCGGGTCGCTTCAATCGTCGCCTCTTCGCTCATGGACGCGACGTTGGAACAGGCGCGTCTTGAGTCGTCGCGCTTCGCGTCGGAGACGTTGTTGAGTCTGGCGCGCTTGACGGGTACGAACACTCAAGCGAACGCCGCGAGCAACACAGGCGCGACGGCGGACGCAGAAGTTTTGAACGGCATCGAC
>DASWNS010000120.1:0-1914 GCA_036399115.1 Pyrinomonadaceae bacterium
TTGTTCCCGGCCTTCACGCCCGCGCGATCAATCGCCTGCTCCAGCGTGTCAGCCGTGACGACGCCGTAGACGACGGGAATTCCCGATTCCATTCCGGCCTGCGCGATGCCCTTCGTCACTTCGCCCGCGATGTAATCGAAATGCGGCGTCTGCCCGCGAATGATCGTGCCGAGACAGATCACCGCATCATACTTTTCCGAGTCGGCGAGCTTGCTCGCCAGCAGAGGTATCTCGAACGACCCCGGCACGCGAAAATGTTCGACCGACTTTTCCGCCGCGCCCAGACGCTCCAACGCATCGAGCGCGCCTTCAACCAGACGCGACGTGAGAAAGTCGTTCCAACGACTCGACACCAGCGCAAAGCGAAAGCCCTTAGCGTTCAACTGGCCTTGATGTGTGACGGGCTGCAACTGTTTCCGGCGACTCCAAACCTGTTGAAGATTGATTCGACAGCAGTATAGGTAAAACGAGTAGCGAGTGACAAGCGGCGGGACAATAAAGTGATGAGTGATGGGTGATGAGTGATGAGTAAAAACAAAAAATCTGTCTTTTATTACTCATCACTCATCACTTGCCTTTAAAGTTCGGTGGTCGTTTTTCGATGAAGGCGCGGGTGCCTTCGCGTACGTCTTCGGTGGCGAAGAGTTTGGAGAAGAGTTCGGCTTCGAGCGCGAGGCCGTCTGCGAGGGGGAGGCGTGCGCCGCGCGTGACGGCTGTGAGGCAGGCGCGCAGGGCGAGCGGCGCGAGTTGCGCGAGAGTCTCCGCGAGCGCGTCGGCCTCGGGCAAAAGTTGTGCGGGCGCGACGACGCGGTTGACGAGTCCGAGCCGCAGCGCATCTTCCGCCGACAGACTTTCGCCCGCGAGCATGGCGGCGAGAGCGCGCCCGTGGCCGACGGCGCGTGCGAGGCGTTGCGTGCCGCCGTAAGCGGGAATCATGCCGAGCTTGATTTCGGGCAGAGAGAATGTCGCGTGCGTGGCGGCGACGCGGAGATGACAGGCGAGCGCGAGTTCGCAACCGCCGCCCGCCGCGATGCCGTTGAGGGCTGCGATGACCGGCACGCCGCACAGTTCTATCGCCTCGCAGGTTTCCTGCCCGCGCCGCGCCGCTTGAAGCGCGCCCGCCGGGTCGAGTCCGTCAAGCTCCGCGATGTCCGTGCCCGCGCTGAAGGCTTCAAGCCCCGCGCCTGTGAGCAGGACGGCGCGCAAGTCTGTGCGTCCGGCGAAGGTGCGAAAGATTTCCGTGAGGCGTTCGAGCATCGCGCGCGTGAGGGCGTTGCGCTTCGCGGGACGGTTCAGGCGCACGACGCAGACGAGCGCGCCGCTGTCGCCGACCTTGCGCTCCTCGACGAAGACCTCCGCTGCCTGTTCGTCCGGCTTCACGATGCTGCGACAGGGCGCACTTGAATGGTGAAGGAGACGGTGGCGACGCGCCCGCCGCGCTGGAACTGCGTCCAGATGCGATAGAGTCCAGCTTCGGGAAACATCGCGCCGAACTCTACTTCGGGACCACCGCGCAGAGCCGCGCGCGGGACGCCTTCCGGCAGCGTCTCGGTGGGGTGCGAATGGAGATAGTCGGACTGGTCTGCGTTCAGAATCAGCGTGTGCCCCCACGCGCCGAGATACGGTTCGAGGTCTTTGACGGGCGCGCCCGTCTGCGCGTCCGCGAGCCTGTATTTGAGCCGTACGAATGCCCCGGCAGACAGTTCGCCTGTGCCCCAGTCCAGACTGATCTTCATCCCGTCAACTGTCTTTGTGAACGAAGTGTCGGCGACGAGGGCGGCGCGTGCGTGCGTCGTCGTGCGATAACCGGCGGTCGCCAGTTCGCGGTGCAACACCTGGAGCGTGCCGCCGACGGGGAAGAAGTCGGAATGGAGTTTGTAGAGTCCGGCGCGCGGCAGCACCGTCTCGACCTTG
>DASWNS010000121.1:0-3447 GCA_036399115.1 Pyrinomonadaceae bacterium
TTCCGTCAGGGAGCGCCGGGGGAGGAAAGTCCGAACACTACAGGGCAGCGAGCCAGCTAACGGCTGGGCGCGTGGGTTAAAAGGGGGCTTTCAGTAGCCGCGTTTTGACCAGCGCGACGACAAGTGCAACAGAAAACAGACCAGCCCGGCTGCGTTCGCCCTGCGGGGCGAAAGAGCGGCGGGTGATGGGTGAAATGGTGCGGCCTCGCAACAGAGGCTTAATGTAAGAGCGCACCAGCGCGTGTGGTGACATGCGCGGCTAGGCAAACTCCTCGCAGTGCAAGACCAAATAGGGAGGCGTCAAACAGGGCTGCCCGCCCGATGCCGCGCGAACTTCTACGGGAGACGCGCGCTACGACCTCCGGGTAGGTCGCTCGATCCAACCGGCGACGGTTGGGCTAGATGAATGGTCGCCGCTCTCCGTCCCGTGTAAACGGGCGGGAGTACAGAATTCGGCTTATAGACCTGTTCTCAAACTGCATGGCCGCTCACGTTTAACTCACACGAAGCAAAGGCTTTCAAAGTGTCGCAAGTGCGAGTATCCGAACTTTCCGTCGAGGAGCTTTTAAGAGCATGGTGAATCGCAAAGGGGTCTTCATTGGAGCGTATGTTCCGAACGATCTGAAAGAAACTCTGCGCCGCCGCGCCGCTGCCGAGCACCGCACGCTCTCGCAGGAGATCACGCGCATCCTGACCGAAGCGGTGCATGGCAAGACGCTCCCTCC
The DNA here is from genome assembly GCA_036399115.1 of Pyrinomonadaceae bacterium. GTDB lineage: Bacteria > Acidobacteriota > Blastocatellia > Pyrinomonadales > Pyrinomonadaceae > JAIVJZ01. The sequence continues at coordinate 726 of DASWNS010000121.1, forward strand.
CGGCGCAATTGACCGCCGGAATCCCGTCTCTTCACAACCGCGCCGCCGCGACACAGACCCGCCCGAACGACGCCGCCGCGACGACGTGCCCTACAAAGGATTGGACGGCGACGGCAACAGCAGCAGCACAACCGGCAGCGATTAACTCAAACTCACATCAACTGCGGAAGTCTCCGTCTTGAATCCGGCGACGGAGCGCGGCGTCGAAAAGCGTCGCTAAAGAGCGTCGGCGGAGTGCGTCGCCTTTCCCCGTGCGTTCTGATAAACTCTTTTCCTGACTTCAATTTTCGTTTCCCGTAACTCGCTTCGTCGTGAACAAGCAAAAGATTCTCTACGCCCTAGCCGGACTCCTCGCGGGCTGTGCCATCGGGTTTTTCTTCGCCAACTCCGTCAACCTGAAAGAGATCGAGAAGTTGCGCGGAGAAGTGGCGCGCGCCCGTAACAATGCGGGCACGACGCAGCCGCAACAGGGCGCGGGACGGAGCGCGGACGGCAACGCGAGCGGTGCGCCGGGCGGGGAGATGCCGTCGGAAGACGAGATACGCGACCTCATCGCGAAGGCCGACGCCAGCCGCGACGATGCAGACTTTCAACGCAAGGTGGGACAGGGCGTGTACATGTACGCCTTGAGCACAGGCCAGCCCGCGTTGATGCCCGAGGCGGTGCGACTCTTGAAACGCGCGCACGAAGCCGACCCGAAAAATTACGAAACGACCGTGCTCCTCGGCAACTCGCTCTTTGCCCTGGCGCAGGTCACGGACGCATCGAAGTTTGCGGAGGCGCGCGTCTACTACAATAAGGCTCTGGCGACGAAGCCGGACGATACGAACGTGCAGACGTTGCTCGGCATGACTTACTTTTTCGGCCAGCCTTCCGACCCCGAGCGCGCCATCAGGGAGTATCGCAAGTCGCTGGCCGCAGAGCCGCGCCAAGAGATGGCTTTGCAAAGTTTAGCGGCGGCTCTTATCGCCACGGGCGCGCACGCGGAGGCGCAAAAGCGCATCGAAGAACTGCAAGCGGTGAACCCGGCGAACGCTGCGCTCTCGAATCTGCGCGCGCAACTCGCACAGGCCAAAAACGCCGCGAAGGAGAAAGATTGAAGTACCTGATCATCGCCATCGTCCTCGGCGCGCTCTGCACCATCATCTATCTGCGCCTGCGCCCGTACATCAACATCGCGCGCCGCGTGCTCGGCGTCGTACGCCAGGCGCGCAGCATGAGCGCGGGACAACAGACGCCGGATGCGTCGATGCGCCAGCAGAAAACTGCTACCGATGAGCGTCTCGTGCGCTGCGCCTCTTGCGGCACATGGACTCCCGCGTCGCGCGCGATAACGCTGCGCGCCACCTCTTCCAACTTCTGCTCGCACGCCTGCATGGAACGCTCCGCCGGGGTGAACAGCACGCCGAGAGCGGCGGGCAATCAACGCTAAAAGATTAAGACTCGCCACAGAGGGCACAAAGGGGGCGCAGAGAGAGTTGAATCTTCTCTGTGCCCTCTCTGTTTCCCCTGTGCCTGCGGTGTTGAATGCTTCGGGTCTTATCAAGCCGCGACGGTTCAGGCTGTCGCGTGCCGGACTTCTTCGGGGAGCACGTTGCCCGCGTCGTGTATGGCTTTGTCTGTGTCTGTGAGTGAGAGGATGATGAGGCCGACGACGAAGAAGACGATCAGGGAGAGGATCGCTTGGCGGTAAGAGTTCGTCGCGCCGACGATTGCGCCGAAGACGAGTGGCCCCAGCCAAGACGTGCCGCGCTCCGAGATTTCATAGAGGCCGAAGAAAGAGGCTTCGCGCCCTTCCGGGATCATGCGCGAGAAGAGCGAACGCGAGAGAGCCTGCGAGCCGCCGAGCACAAGCGCGATCATCGCCGCCATCGCCCACGCCTGAGTCGTCGTCTGTAAAAACCCGTAAGCGTAGATCACGATGGCAGCCCAGATGGCGAGCGACAACATGATCGCGCGCTTCGTGCCGAGCGCGTTCGCGATGCGCTCGAAGAGCAGTGCGCCGAAGAAGGCGAGAAACTGCACCAGCAAAAAAATCCCGATCAGAAACGACTCGTTCACTTCCCGCCCGCGCGAGACGAACAACTCCTGCGCGAGAAAGACCCCGGCCATGCTGATGACGGTCTGAATGCCGTCGTTGAAGAAGAGATAACCGACGAGATAACGAAGCGTCTGCCGTAAGCGCGCGAGTTCGCGGAAAGTCGCTCTGAGTTGGCTGAAGCCGATGGTGAGATAAGTCTTGCCCGGCGGGAGTGAACGCTCCGCCTGCCGCGTCTGCAAACGCGCGAAAGCGACGAGCGCGAAGCCGCCCCACCAGATTCCGGCGGAGAGCAGGGAGAGGCGTACGGCCATGCCTGTCGAGATGCCGAGCGTGGGCGCAAACTGCACGAGCAGGAGATTCAAGGCGAGCAGCAACCCGCCGCCGAGATAACCGAGCGCGAAACCGCGACTCGAAACTTTATCGCGCTGATCCTCCGTCGTAATCTCCGGCAGAAACGCGTTGTAGAAGACGAGAGCCGCGCCGAAGCTCAGGTTGGCGATGATAAAGAGGAGGCCGCCCGCGATGTAGAGGCTGCCCGTGACGGCAAACATCAGGCAGGTGGCGGCCACGCCGAGATAACAGAAGAGCGCGAGCAGGCGTTTCTTCAAGTTTGAATAATCGGCAATCGCGCCGAGGATGGGCAGCAGGAAAACTTGGAGGAAGACGGAGATGGAGATGCAG
>DASWNS010000122.1:0-10461 GCA_036399115.1 Pyrinomonadaceae bacterium
TGCAGGCGTTCGAGATAGAGGATGCGGCTGCCGGTCAGTAGAAAGAGGAACGCGCCCGCGTAGAGAGTCGCTTCGCAGACGAACAGCAGGCGCGCGACGGAAAGGCGACGCCGCCTGTGTAGGGAGCGGCGTCGCCTTGCACGGAGTCGCGGGCGGGCAATGCGCGGAAAGACTCTCATCCCCGGCCTTACTCGTATCTGAGCGCGACCATCGGATCGACGCGCATCGCCCGCCGCGCGGGAATGTAGCAGGCCAGAAGCGCCACGAATGTCAACAGCAGCGACACGCCTAGGAAGGTCAGCGGGTCGGTGGCCTGCACTCCGAACAGCAGCGTCTCCATCAAACGCGTCAGCGCGAGTGCGCCCGCCACGCCGATCACGATGCCGATGACCGTGAGCATCAATCCCTGACCGAGCACGAGTTTCAAGACATCCTTCGGCTGCGCGCCGAGCGCCATGCGGATGCCGATCTCGCGCGTGTGTTGCGTGACGAGGTAAGACATCACGCTGTAGATGCCGATGGTGGAAAGCAGCATCGCGAGCGCGGCGAAGATGCTGAGCAGCATCATGTTCAGGCGCTGCCTTGAGATGGATTCGTCGAGCACCTGCTCCATGGTCAGCACGTTGTAGACGGGCTGCGCCGGATCGACCGCGAGCACCTCGCGCCGGATCGCCTGCGTCAAGGTCGTCGGGTCGGACGAAGCGCGCACGACGAGGGACATGTTCTGCGTCATCCCCGCCCAGAAAGGCGAGTTGTAGGGCAGAAACATTTCGGGGCGCGGCGGCGTGGTCAACCCTGTCTGTTTCACGTCGCGCACCACGCCGACGATCTGAATCGGGGTGCCGTCGCTTTGAATCTGCTTGGCGAGCGCGTCGCGCCCGTTCAGGATCACGCGCACGAAGGTTTCGTTGACGATGGCGACGGGAGCTTGCTCGCGCGCGGCAGGCTCGAAGAAGCGTCCGGCCACGAGCGGGATGCCGAGCGCGCGGAAGTAGTCGGGCGTGGCGGTGCGATACTCTACGAGCGCGCCCTGTCCCGAAGGGGTGGGCGGGTCGCCGACGATCTGGACGTTGCCGTTCGTGCCGGAGCGTTGGACGGGCAGGAGGTTGATGGCTCCGGCGGCCTCGACGCCGGGCAGCGCGGAGACGCGTTCGAGCACCTGCGTATAAAAATTGGTGGCCGCGTCGGTCGTCTGATACTTCGCCGCCGGTAGCGTGACGCGCATCGTCAAAACGTTTTCGGGTCTGACGCCCGACTCCACCTGCTGCAAGCGTATGAAGCTCTTGACGAGCAAGCCCGCGCCGACCAGCAACACGACCGCCGAAGCGACCTGAGCCACGGCGAGGATGCTGCGCAACCAGTTGGCGCGCGGGTTGGAACCGGAAGTGCCCCCGTCTTTGAGCGCGTCCTGCACGTCGGCCTTGGAAGTTTGCAGCGCGGGGGCGAGGCCGAAGATGATGCCCGTCAGGAGAGAGAGCAGGAGGGTGAAGCCGAGCACTCTGAGGTCTAACCCCACCTCGCTCGCGCGCGGCAGAACGCCCGTGGTCAAACTCAGCAACGCGTCAATGCCCCACTTCGCCACCACCAGACCGAGCAGCCCGCCGAGGATGGACAACAACACGCTCTCGGTCAGAAACTGCCGCACCAGCCGTGCGCGACCCGCGCCGAGCGCGGTGCGGATAGCGATCTCCCTGCGCCTCGCGGCGGCGCGTGCCAGCAGCAGGTTGGCGACGTTCGTGCAGGCAATGAGCAGGACGAAGCCCACCGCCCCCAGCAGGATCAACAAGGCCGGGCGCACGCTCTTGACGATCTCCTCCTGCAAGCGACCGACGGTGATGCCGCGTTTGGCTTGCTGGTCTGGATACTGTTGTTCGAGTCGGCGCGCGATGACGTTCATCTGCTCCTGCGCCTGTTCCAAAGTCACGCCCGGTTTCATCCGCCCGATGGACGAGAAGGCATGGTTGCCGCGATTGCCCGCCTGCCTGTCCGTGAAGACGAGAGGCACCCACAACTCCGTGGTCCGGGAGGGAAACTGGAAGCCCGGCGGCATCACGCCGACGACCATATAATTTTCGCCGCCGATCAGCACCTCGCGGTTGAGGATGCGCGGGTCTGCGCCGAAGTTCCTCTGCCAGAGTTGGTCGCTCAGGATGACGACGCGGTTCCTGCCCGCCGTGTCTTCGCCCGTAATGAAGGTGCGCCCCTGCTTCGGCGCGACGCCGAGCACGTCGAAGAAGTTGGCCGTCACGGACGCGCCCGCGGAGCGTTCGGGCAGGTCGCTTCCCAGCAGGCTGAAGTTGCCCTGCTCGTAAGCGGCGATCTGCTCGAAGAGATCATTCTGCTCCTGCCAGTCTCTAAGGTTGGGGACGGAGACGGAGCCTTCGCCGCCTTGCGGCAGACGTTCCCAGAGATAGACGATCTGATCCGGGTCTTTGTAGGGCAGCGGCCTGAGCAGCACCGCATTGACGACGCTGAAGATGGCACTGTTGGCTCCGATGCCGAGAGCTAAGGTCAGCACGGCGACGAAGGTGAAACCGCGATGCTTGAACAGCATCCGCACGCCGTAACGCAAGTCCTGTAAAAACGTCTCGAAGATTCCCACTCCGCGCACCTCCCGACATTCTTCTTTAATTCGTTCAAAGCCGCCGAAACTTCTCTGGGCGGCATCGCGAGCCTCTTTCAGACTCATCCCCCGGCGCAGGTTCTCTTCGATCTCCCTTTCCAGATGAAAGCGCAGTTCCCTGTCCAACTCACGCTCCATCTGCTCGCGCCGGAAGAGCGCACGCAGCCATAGTTTCGACTTCTCCCACATCGCCACAGCTCCGCTCAGGTGGTTTTAAGGATAAGGCTGATCGCGCCGGAGAAGCGCTCCCACATCGCGGTTTCGGCGGCGAGTTGCCGTCGTCCGGCGGCGGTTAACTTGTAGTACTTGGCCTGCCGGTTATTGTCGGACGTGCCCCACTCGGAGCCGATCCACCCCTGCGCTTCGAGACGATGCAGAGCCGGGTAGAGAGAGCCTTGATTGACGCGCAGCACGTCCTGAGAAATCTGTTGAATGCGCTGCGAGATGTCCCACCCGTGGGTCGCACCGAGCGCGAGAATTTTAAGGATCAGCAGATCGAGCGTGCCCTGCAACAGGTCTGTTTTTTGTTTCGCCATAAGACTCCTGTAGATAAACGACAGAGGCGCAGATTATGTTCCTTCTTGTAGATTGTCAAGGGGAAGGCCGGTTTTCCATTTTCTCGGATCAACGATGCGGAAAAGTTGGATCGTGAAGATGCGCTAAACCGGGTCGGCTGGCGGGAATCGCTCTAAGGACGGGCGAAGGCTCGCGGAACACTTCCGTCCAGTCGGAAATGCCCCGCGAGCCTTCGCCCGTCCTGCGTCACAATTTCGACGGGATGATTTACTCGTAACGTAAAGCGTCTATCGGGTCGAGTGCGGCGGCCTTACGCGCCGGGTAGTAGCCGAAGGAGATGCCGACGACCGCCGAGAAGATGACCGAGCCGACGATGGCCGTGGTGGAGACGAGCGTAGGCCAGCCGAGCAGCATCGGGATGGTGACGGAGACGGCGATGCCGAGCAGGATTCCGATCAGCCCGCCGGTTAAGCTGAGCACGATTGACTCGATCAGGAATTGCCTGCGGACGGCGGACGAGCGCGCCCCTATCGCCATGCGGATGCCGATCTCGCGCGTGCGTTCGGTGACGGAGACGAGCATGATATTCATGATGCCGATGCCGCCCACGAGGAGCGAGACGCCCGCGATGCTGCCGAGGAGCATCGTCATAATATTGTTGGTTTCGTTGGCCGCCTCCGCCACGTCCGTCATGTTGCGCACGGTGAAGTCGTCGGGCGCGCCCGCCGTGAGTTTATGACGCTGGCGCAGGAGTTCCGCGATCTGCGTCTGCGCCGTGTAGGTGGCATCCTGCGAGATGGCGGAGACGTATGCGACTTGCAGACGCGTGTTCCCCAGAAGCTTTTTCTGCACGGCGGTGTAGGGGGCAAAAGCCGTATCGTCCTGATCGCGTCCCTGCGGGTCTTGACCCTTGCGCGCCATCACGCCGACGACCTTGAAAGGAAGATTCATCACGCGCACGGATTGCCCGAGCGGGTCTGCGCCGGGAAACAGGTTATCGGCGATGGTCTGGCCGAGCACGATGACACGTGCGGAGGCACGCACGTCTGCGTCTGTGAAGAACGCGCCGCTCCCAACCGTCCACTTGCGCACTTCGGGAAACTGTTCGCTCACGCCCTGAACAGAAGTGTTCCAGTTCTGGTTGCCGACGACGATCTGCGCCCGCGCGTTGACAGACGGCGTGACCATCGAAACGCTCGGCACTTCGCGCCGAATGGCCTCAAGGTCTGCGACGGTGAGCGTGTTCGTGCCGCTGTCGCCCGCACCGCTGCGCACGCCGCCCACGTTCTGCGCGCCCGCGCTGACGAAGAGCAGATTCGTGCCCATGCTTTCGATCTGAGCCTGCACGGAGGCTTGCGCTCCCTGCCCGATGCTGACCATCGCAATCACGGCTGAGACGCCGATGATGATGCCGAGCATGGTCAGTGCGGCGCGCATCTTGTTGCGCACGAGGGCGCGAAAAGCGACGCGAATAATCATTAACAAGTTCATGGTCTGCTAACCCTTCAGGCGGTCGAATGTCGCCGCCGTCTTTCAATCTTCTTCCTGATCCACATCGGGCAGAAGTCTCAACTCCTCCGAGGCATCGCGCCGGTTTTCGACAGGGTAGTCTTCCTTGATCCTGCCGTCTTTGAAGACGACGACGCGATCCGCATACTCGGCGATGTCAGGCTCATGCGTAACGAGGACGAGCGTGATGCCGCGTTCGCGGTTGAGCTTCTGAAAAATCTCCATCACTTCAATCGAAGTGCGCGAGTCGAGGTTGCCGGTCGGCTCGTCTGCGAGAATGAGCGCGGGTCGGTTGACGAGAGAGCGCGCAATGGCGACGCGTTGTTGCTGGCCGCCGGACAGTTGGTTCGAGTGGTTGTTCTCACGCCCCGCCAAGCCCACCGCGCGTAGCGCCTCCCGCGAACGACTGTGACGCTCTGCCGTCTCGATGCCCGCGTAGAGCATGGGCAGTTCGACGTTCTCTAATGCCGAGGTGCGCGAGAGCAGGTTGAAGCCCTGAAAGACGAAGCCCAGTTTGCGGCTGCGTATGTCGGCGCGCTCGTCCTTCGACATCGTGGACACGTCTTCGCCGTCGAGGATGTAACTGCCCTGCGTCGGGCGGTCGAGACAGCCGATGATGTTCATCGTCGTGGATTTGCCCGAACCCGACGTGCCCATGATCGCGACGAACTCGCCTTTTCTGATCGTCAGAGAGATTCCTCGCAGGGCATGCACCTCGACATCGCCCATCGTGTAAGTCTTATGAATCCCCTCCAACTCGATCACGGGCGGCGCGGCCTTCGCGCGCGCGAGCAGCCGTGCGTCGAGCTTAAGTTCCTGCGGTTTGATCTCAAGTGTTGCCTGCATTGCTTTCTCCCTATCCTGCTGTGAACCTTTGACAGCCGGGGATACGTGAGGGCGTTTCCACGGCTGTCACGAGTTGAGCCTCGCGGCTTACCTGCGTCTGCCGCCGCCTGCACCGCCTGCGCCGCCCGTGCGCGGCGCGCCGCCAAAGCCGGGTGCTGCGGTCTGACCTGTCTGCGGCCTGTTCGCGCCCGTGATGTTCTGGCCTGTGACGACGATCTCGCCTTCGCGCAGGTCGCCTTCGAGAACCTCGGTTGCGGCTCCGTCCGTCAGGCCGACCTTGATCCGGCGGGGCTGCGGCTTGCCGTCCTGACCGAGCACCCAGACGCGACGGGTCTGGCCTTCCAAGACGGGCGAAGTGGCCGGGGCGACACGTTCACGCGCGCCTTCCGCCTGCGCCCCGCCCGCGCCCGTCGCATTCTCCACGCTCGCGCCGTTCGCATTTCCCGCTCCCTGAGAGTCGCGCCGGGAACCTTGCGCGGAACTACTGCCCGCGCCTTCGCCCTGCCCCGCGCGCCGACGCTGCACGGTTTCTCCCTGTGGCGTAAAACGCAGAGCGGCGTTGGGGACTTTGAGCACGTTGTTGCGCTCGTCAATCGTGATCTCAAGATTGGCGGTCATGCCCGGCTTGAGTCTCTGCTCCGGGTTGCTAACGTCGATCACGACGTTATAAGTGACGACGTTCTGGACGTTCTGCGGGTTGAGCCGCATCTCCCGGATCGTGCCCGTGAACTCCATACCCGGAAAGGCATCAACCGTGAAGCTCACGCTCTTCGCCTGTTCGACCAAACCGATGTCCGCCTGATCTATGTTCGCCATGACCTGCATCTGCGTCAGGTCGTTGGCAATCGTGAAGAGCGTCGGGGCGGAGAGACTCGCGGCGACCGTCTGGCCGATGTCCACGTCGCGCGAGACGACCACGCCGTCAATGGGCGAGCGGATAGTCGTCTGCGAGAGATTAATTTCGGCCAGTTGGAGCGCGGCCTGTGCCTGCTGCACTCCGGCGGCGGCGTTCTGCACCTGAGCCGCCGCGTTCTGCGCCTGCGCCTGTGCCTGCTGCACTCCCGCCTGTGCCTGCTGGATTCCCGCCTGCGACTGCACGACCCCCGAACTCGAAGCCGACTGCGCGCTCAACTGCGCCTGTTGCACTTGCGCGGCGGCCTGCTGGTAGCGTGCTTCCGCCGTCTTGTAACTCGTCTGCGCCGTCTCCACCTCCCGACGTGCGATGACGCCGCTCGACGCGAGCGACTCCTGTTGCCGTAAGAAACTGGCCGCGTCGTCCATCTGCGCTTTCAGCACCGCGAGGTTGGCCTGCGCGCCGTAGACGCCCGCCTGCTGGTTCTGCACCGTCGATCTGGCGGCCAACGCTTTGGCCTGCGCGTCCGTAACGACTGCACGCGATTGACTGACGCCTGCGCGCGACTGCGCGACGCCCGCCTGCGCCTGCTGGAGCGCGGCGCGTGCCTGCACGAGGTTGGCGCGTGCCTGTTCGACCTGCGCCTGTGCGGTCGCCGGGTCGAGTTGCGCGATAACCTGCCCCTTCCTGACCATCGAGTTGAAATCGGCGTGGAGCGCGGAGATCGTGCCCGACGCCTGACTGCCGACCTGCACCGTCGTGACAGCTTGAAGCGTGCCCGTCGCCGTGACCGAGTTACGCAAGTTTCCCCTCTCCACTTTCCCCGTCATGTACTCGGCTGCGCTCGCACGGTCGCCCCACAAAACGAACCCCGCAAACGCGACGAGCGCGACCACGCCCAACGCTATTACGAAACGCTTTCTGCCGCTCAAATTTGATTTGATCCACTTCATGATTCTCTTCCTATCGAGGCGCACCCGCCGTCCGTTCGTTAATGCCCGATTTAATCAAAGAGTCTGCGTGCAAACTCTGCGCACACTCTGATAGACACCGGCGACGCCCGTTGCGTTACACCCGGCGTGCCTCGAAATCGCGCTTCGATTAGTTCGCTTCGTGTGGGCTTCTTTTAAATCAGGTGAGACGGCGCGAGCCTGCGCCGATGTGTATGTGCGGGGCTGTCGCAGAGCCGGGCACGGCGGCGCGAAAGGCTATAAACGTGATGCCCCGGCTTTGCAGGTAGTCGATCAGCGCACGCCCCTCCACGCTGTCGGGGTGCAACGCGATGTCAACCGCGTGTCGATGATCGAAGCCGAGGCGGTTATGCGTCGCCGTCTGGCCGAGCGCGCTGACCGGGAGCGTGCGCCCGAAGCGGGTTGAAAAGAAGGCTTGCACCGTCTCCAGACCCGCAATCGACCAGTAGCTCTTCCCCGTGTAGCGGATGACGACGCCGCTCGAACTATAGCTGCCCTTCGGCACGGACGGAGTTTGTACCGGCTGCGACGGCGGCGGCTCTGCTTTTGCCAATTCTTCAGCCGCTTTGATCTCCGAGATCAAACTGTCTGAGACGGCGATCTGCTGACGCCTCTCTTCCAACCTCTCGCGCGCGGCCACGAGTGCGCGCTCGCTCTCTTCAAGCTCCACCCTTGCGATGACCCCTTCCGCGAAAAGTTGTCGCAGTTCTTCGACCCTCTCCGCGCTCCTGTTGACCTCTTCCTCTTCAAGCCGCAACAGATTTTCGGTGCTGGCCTTGTATTCCTGCGTCGCGCCGATAAGTTCTGCGCGCGTGCGTGCGAGTTCCTCTTCCGGCGCGGGCGTCAACGTCTGCGCGCTCGCCGTGCCGCCCCAGATTGAGAGCGCGAACAACGCAAAAACTAAACGCGAACAATAGAAGTTTCTCATGCCGGTTTCTCCGTCTTCCCTCTTACTCCAGACACCTCCCTGACCCCGGAAGTTACAGAGAGACGCGGAGCGGCAACTTTCTCCCGCGCAATTGAACGGAGCGTTGTAACCCTTCGACGAAGCCCGGTGTCTTACCTCGCAGAAGGAGATTGAAGAGCCTTCGCAGGAAACAGTTTGGCTCTACCGAAACAGGAAGGAAGAGGTAAAGGAATGAAAAAGGTATTTGTAGCAATCATGTGTCTGGTACTGCTCACGGCGTCGGCAATGCCCACGCTGGCGCAAACGTCTCATAACCGCAACGCGCGCTACACCGCGCAGCAACGGCGCGCTGACAACTCGCGCCGCGCCAACTATGAACGGCGCGATACGGACGGCTCTTTTATCGAAGAGCATCGTGATAAATTGACCGTCGCGGCGGGCACAGGCGTCGGCGCGGCTGTCGGGGCGGCAGCGGGCGGCAAGAAGGGCGCGATCATCGGCGCGCTTCTCGGAGCGGGCGGCTCCGCGCTCTACACTTACGTTCTGCGCGACAAGGATGACGACGGGCGTTACTATCGTCGCTGAGAGCGTCGGTTGGTGTGACAGAGTGTGACCGCCACACTTTGTCACAGGTGAAGCAAGTGGAACCGGCGGGCGGGGAGCGTGTTCGATTCCCTGCCCGTCATCTCTGCACAGGGGCGCGTCTGCCGAACGACTACGAACAGGCTCAGGACTTGGAGTTGGCACGTCTGGCACGTGAGGGCGACGAAGCCGCCTTCGCGGAGATCATGCGGCGTTACAGCCCGCGTGTCTTCAGATTTGCCAGCCGCTACTTTCGCCAGCGCAGCCTCGTCGAAGAGGCCGCGCAGGAGGTCTTCCTCAAGGCTTTCACACAGCTCGACAGCTTCGAGGGGCGCGGCTCGATGGAGGGCTGGCTGACGCGCATTACGACCAACACCTGTCTCAACCTGCTCCGCAGCGCAAAGCGAAGGCCGGAGTTGACCGTCTCGAACCTGTCGGAAGATGAGAGCACATGGTTGGACGACATGCTGGCGGGCACGGCCTGGGAGCGTCACCGGGCGGGAGAACGAAGTCTCGTCGCTGCCGACCTGGCAGGCCGCGTCCTCGAAACGATGTCTCCCGAAGACCAGTTGGTCTTGATGCTCGTTGACGGCGAAGACACGCCCGTCAAAGAGGTGGCGGAGATGACCGGCTGGTCTGTCTCGAAGGTGAAGGTGCAGGCATTTCGCGCGCGCCGCAAGATGCGCAAGGCGGTGGAACAATTGTTGTCTCATAAGAGAAAGAACCCGGACGAGAGTTTAGAAACAGCGAGGTGAGAGATGAGCGACGAACACATCATTGGCATGATCGAGAATGCGCCGTTGTCCGGTTTGAGCGAGAGCGAGTTGGCGCACATACGCGCGCATACAGCCCTGTGCGCCGGGTGCGGGCGCGCTTTTGAAGCGGCGCAACTCTCGACGCTTCTACTCAGAGAACGCGCGGCGGAGACAGTGGAGCCGTCGCCTTTCTTCCAGACGCGAGTTCTGGCCGCGCTGCGTGAGCGGCAGGCAGTTCGAGAGACTTCCGCGCTCCGGCGTCTATGGAACGCGTCGGGCGCGCTCGTCTCCTCGATGGCCGCGACGGTCGCCGCGCTCGTGGTCTTAACCGTCTTCGCGCCCGGTTCTCAGCCCGCATCCGCTCCGGGTGAAGTGGCCTCTGCGGCCAACTCCTATTCGGCGGAAGAGGTGCTCTTCGAGCAGGGCGACGCGAACGCAGAGCCGATGTCTTACGGGCAGGTGCTCTCGACCCTCTACGAATCGGATGATGACAGGTGAAATAATTATGGACATGAACAGTAAGAACAGGTGGCAGGTTAGAGCGGCGGCGTTACTGATATTCCTGCTCGGCTTCACGGCGGGCGCGCTCGCCCTGAACGCCTATCGCGCCTGGTCGAGGGGCGACGCAGGAGAGCGCAGGCAGGATCGCTTCGAGCAGATGTCCGAACGCCTGAAGCTCAACGACGAACAGAAATCTCAAGTGCAGAAGATACTGGGCGACACGCGCGAACAGTTACAGGGTTTACGCAAAGAAGCCGAGCCGCGCGTGACGGAGATTCGACGGCAGGCCGACGAGCAATTGCAGAAGACTCTGACGCCGGAGCAATGGCAACAGTTTCAGCAGATGAGAGACGAGATGCGCGGGCGCGGAGGACGACGCAGAAGAGGGTCGGACAGAG
>DASWNS010000123.1:0-3821 GCA_036399115.1 Pyrinomonadaceae bacterium
TCGCCGGACAGCAGGCGGCTCGCCTTCTTCGCCACGCGCGGCGAACAGAGCGGCCTCTGGGTGATGTCGCCGCGCGAACGCCAGTCGCCGCGTTTCGTCGTCGCCGTGCGCTCGACCAACTATCACATCCCTTATGCGGGCGAGTCGTTCGCGTGGTCGCCAGACAGTCGCCGCCTCGCCTACATCAACGCGACCGACGAAGCGCAGGACAACGCCCCCGCGACGAGCGCGACGGGCGACGCACGCGCGCGACGCGACGACCCGCGCCTCGTGGATCGCATCCAGTACAAATCGCGCACCTCTTTTTCCGACACGCTGCGCACGCACGTCTGGCTCACAGACGTGGACGAACCTGCGCCGCGCCAACTCACTTCCGGCCTACACTACGATCACGCGCTCACATGGAGTCCGCGCGGCGACGAGATCGCTTTTCTCTCCAACCACGAACCCGACCCGGAGGCCGTCAACAACTCGGACATCTTCGCCGTCGCGCTCGACGGTCGCACGCGCCAGATCACCTCGACGCGCGGCTGCGAATACGAACCCGCATGGTCGCCCGACGGCAGGTGGCTCGCCTACACCGCCACCACGCGCGACGTAACGACCATTGACAGCGTCGCCGAAGACACGCACATCTGGGTGATTGAAGCGGGGGGCGGCGGGAAGGCGCGCGAACAGGCCGCCGCGCTGGATCGTCGTGCGCGGAGTCCGCGCTGGTTGCCGGACAGCAACGCGCTCCTCTTTCTCGCAGGCGACAATGGGCGGACGACGATTTACGGTTTCAGACTCAACGACAGGCAGGTGCACAGGCTCTCGCTCTGGACTGACGGCGTGGGCTTCCGCATGCTCTTCGACGCGCAGAGCCGCACCGCGCCAACCACGACAGACGCTCTGCCGATTCGTCCGGCGCGTCCGTTTCAGATCAGCAATTTCAGCATCGCCTCTCTCTCGTCGCGCCTTCCTGCCGCCGCGACGAGCCTCAACCTCACGCCGCTCGCCTTCACGCTCGGCAATGCGGTCGCTCCGGCGGAGGTCTGGTTCGGGCTTGGCGCGTCGTCCGTCCCGCTGCGCCGCCTGAGCAATCATAACGAGGCGTTTCTACGCTCCGTCTCAGTTGTCGAACCCGAAGAGATACGCTTTAAAAGTTTCGACGGGACGGACGTGCAGGGCTGGCTGATGAAGCCTCTGAACTTCCGCGACAACGAACGCTACCCGCTCATCCTGAGCATTCACGGCGGGCCGCACGGTATGTACGGCTACAGTTTCAACGCGGCCTTTCAAACTTACGCGGCGCGCGGCTACGGCGTGCTCTTCATCAACCCGCGCGGTTCGAGCGGCTACGGGCAGAAGTTTTCCGACGGCACGCTGCGCGAATGGGGCGGCGGCGACTACCGCGATCTCATGACCGGAGTGGACGAAGCTCTGCGCCGCTTCAACTGGATAGATCGCGGGCGTATGGGCGTGACGGGCGGCTCTTACGGCGGTTTCATGACCAACTGGATTATCACGCAGACGCCGCGTTTTCGTGCGGCGGTGGCGAGCGCGTCCGTGTCGAACCTCGTCAGTTTTTATGCGACCTCTCTGTATCAGGATTTGATCCACGCGGAGTTTGGCGGCTTCCCGTGGGACGATTATGATCTCCTGTGGCGTTGGTCGCCGCTGCGCTACGTGCGCGCCGTCGAGACGCCGACGCTCTTCATTCACGGCGAACTCGACAACGACGTGCACATCACACAGGCCGAAGAGATGTACATGGCCTTGCGGCGGCGCGGCGTCGAAACCGTGCTCGCGCGCTATCCACGCGAAGGCCACGGCTTCCGCGAACCGCGCCATCGCGAAGACGCGCTCGAACGCACCGTCGCGTGGTTTGATAAATATCTGAAATGAGAATGCAGAATTCAGGAGCCGGAATTCGGAAGAAAGCGTTATGCTGCCTCTTTGATTCTGAATCCTGAATTCTGACTCCTGAATCCTGACTCCTGCTTATGCTGACACACATTGTTATCTGGAAATATCTGGCGGAGACGACCGCAGACGAGCGCGAGGAACACGTGGCGCGTTTGCGGCGTCTGCCGAATTTCATCCCGCAGATCGAGAGCTTCGCCGTCGGCTTCGACGTGCTGCACCTGCCGCGCTCGTATGACGTGGGACTCGTCGCAGTCTTTCGCGACCGCGCGGGGCTGGACGCTTACACGGATCATCCAGAGCACGTGCTCGTCGCAGTCTATGGACGCAGCCTCTCGGAGCAGATCGCGTCCGTCGATTTCGAGAGCGCGGATTGAAGCGAGACGAAAGATGAGAGCGTTGCTATCCGAGATGCACCGGGGCGGAGCGGAGTCGCCTCGCGCGGCGCGCGTGCCGTCGTTTAGACGCCCGCGCGACTGAACCCGATGAGACGTTTGTTGAAACTACTGGCGTTCGTCCTCGTCGTCGCGCTCTTGTCGCAGACGCCCTTCATCTATCGACGCTACCAACTCGGTCGCCTCGAAGCGAAGATTCGAGAGTTAAACGCGGCGCGCGAAGTTTCGCCCGATCCGGTCTACGCCGACTACAAAGGCGTGGTCCACGTACACTCTTTTCTCGGCGGGCACAGCACGGGCACGTTCGCGGAGATCGAGCGGGCGGCGCAGGCCAACAGCCTCGCCTTCGTCGTGATGACGGAGCACCCGTCGAATGATTACGACACGCGCGCGCTGACCTTGAGAGGCGTGCGCGGCGGCGTGCTCTTCATTCAGGGCAGCGAGACGAGCGAGTCTGCTGAAGACCGCCTGCTCACCGTCGGCGGCACGACGACGGCGGGCGAGACGACAGCCGACACGACAACTCAAGCGAGCGTCAATCGCGCGAAGGCCGCAAACCAACTTGTCTTCATCGCGCACCCGGAGACGTTTCGCAGTTGGCGCGAGACGGGCGGCTTCGACGGCATGGAGATTTACAACCTTCACGCCGACGCCAAAAACATCAACCGCCTCGCGCTCTTCTTCGACGGCCTCTGGTCTTACCGCAGCTACCCGCACCTGCTCTGGACGCGTTTCTACCAAAGCCCCGACGCAAACCTGCGACGCTTCGACGAACTGACCGCCCCGGAAGGAGGCCGTAAGCTTGTCGCCATTGCGGGCAACGATGCCCACGCGAACATCGGCCTCAGCCTGCGACAATTGACCGGCAAGCCGTTTCTCGAATTAAAACTCGATCCATACGAGCGCAGCTTTCAAGTCGTCCGCACGCACGTGCTGCTCGAACACGCGAAGCCGCTCAACGAAGAGAACTTACTGGACGCGCTCGCACGCGGCCACGCTTACGTCTCTTTCGACATCCTGTGCGATGCGAGCGGCTTTCGCTTCACGGCGTCGAACGGCGCGGAGCAGAAGTTGTCGGGCGATGAGATCGAGTTGGCTTCGGGCGTGCGTCTGGAAGTGAAGACTCCTGTGCGGAGTCGCATCGTGATCTTTAGAGACGGTCGGGCGGTGAGTGAAGCGAAGGAGGCCGCGCGGCACGAGTGGACGGCGAAGGAGGCGGGCGTCTATCGCGTCGTCTGCTACCTGCCGCAACTGCCCGCGCCGCTCGATGCGAAGCCCTGGATCATCTCGAACCCGGTCTACGTGCGCTGAGAATTCGAGCGTCCGGACACGACATCGCCCCGACAGCTAAAACTGTGCGGGGCGGTTTCGCGAGCCGGAAAGCTCCAGCTCAATTTTTGGAAGCGGCGTCTTAAGTCGCCTTAACTTCTGTAGAGAGTCACGTGTTTGACCCTTCGCACGCGGCACATCTCAAGTGTCAGAGAAGCGCGTGTACAGGCTTCCTATTAAGTTGTACCAAGT
>DASWNS010000124.1:0-7193 GCA_036399115.1 Pyrinomonadaceae bacterium
ACTCATCACTCATCACCCATCACTCATCACTTTTTAACTTGAGGAGAATTTAAGATGGCAGCATCTGTCCTGACGAAAGAATCCGGCTCGCCGCACGAGGAGCATGGCCGCAGGCTGAGCGACGTGGGATTAGAATCGCTCAGCATCACGCAAGCCTCCAACGTCTATTGGAATCTCTCGACGCCGGAACTCTACGAAGAGATCGCGCGGCGCGGCGAAGGCAACTTCTCCGATCACGGCGCGCTCATCGTCGATACGGGCGAGCACACCGGACGCGCCGCCAAAGACAAGGCCATCGTGCGCGACGCGGCGAGCGCAGATAAAGTCTTCTGGGGCGAGGTCAACAAAGAATTCTCCACCGAGCGATTCAACGCCCTGCGCGACCGGATGATGGCGCACACCGCCGGGCGTGACCTCTTCGTGCAGGACACTTTCGCCGGAGCCGATCCGCGCTATCGCCTCCCCATCCGCGTCGTCACCGAACTCGCGTGGCATTCGCTCTTTGCGCGCACCATGTTCATCAACCCGGAAGCGGGCAGCACCGAGAAGCACACGCCCGAGTTCACCATCGTCAACATCCCGAGTTTCAAGGCCGACCCCGCGCGCGACGGCACGCGTGCGGAGACGTTCATCCTGATGGACTTCACGCAGCGGCTCGTGCTCATCGGCGGCACGAGCTACGCGGGCGAAACCAAGAAGTCGGTCTTCACGATTCTCAATTACCTGCTGCCGCAGCGCGGCGTGATGTCCATGCACTGCTCCGCCAACGTCGGCGACGCGGGCGACGTGGCGATCTTCTTCGGTCTGTCCGGCACGGGCAAGACCACTCTGAGCGCAGACCCCGAACGCCGTCTCATCGGCGACGACGAGCACGGCTGGTCTGACGACGGCGTCTTCAATTTCGAGGGCGGCTGCTACGCCAAAGTGATCAGGCTCTCGTCCGAAGCCGAACCCGACATCTATCGCACGACGCGCATGTTCGGCACGGTGCTCGAAAACGTCGTCTATGATCCCGTAACGCGTGCGCTCGACCTCGACGACGCGAGCAAGACCGAGAACACGCGCGCCGCTTACCCGCTCACGAGCATTCCGAACATCGTGCCCGAAGGCCACGCGGGGCACCCGCAAAACATCATCATGCTCACGGCTGATGCCTTCGGCGTGCTCCCGCCCGTCGCGCGCCTCACGCCTGAGCAGGCGATGTACCACTTCCTCTCCGGCTACACGGCGAAGGTGGCGGGTACGGAGCGCGGCGTCACCGAACCGGAAGCCACTTTCTCCACCTGTTTCGGCGCGCCCTTCATGGTCTTGCATCCCGGCACTTACGCAGACCTCTTAGGCAAAAAATTGACCGAGCACAAGGCGAACTGCTGGCTTGTCAACACGGGCTGGTCAGGCGGTCCCTACGGCGAAGGCCAGCGCATGAAGATCAAATACACGCGCGCCATGATCCGCGCCATCCTGAACGGCTCGCTCGCGGAAGTCGAAACGCAATCCGATCCGGTCTTCGGCGTCGGCGTGCCCGTCTCCTGTCCGGAAGTTCCGGCGGAAGTCCTGACGCCGCGCAACACCTGGAAAGACACGGAAGCCTACGACCGCAAAGCGCGCGAACTCGCGGAGCGTTTCAACCGGAACTTCAAGAAGTATGAGGACGGAGTTTCGGAAGCCGTGCGCGCCGTCGCGCCGAAAGCTGGCTAGAGTAGACTTGAACGTCTGAGAAGTTGAAGGCGACTACGCGGCGCGTAGTCGCCTTCTTTTTTTGTCCGGTGTCGGTCAGGCGAAAGTTCGCCGTTTAAAACCTGATGCCGAAGTTGATGCCGCCCTGAAAATCATGTGTCGTCTCGGAAGGCGCGGTGCCGACAAATACCTGCTGGACGCCTGAGCCGGAGTCGGGATTGAGCACGAAGGGCATCGCGCGCCCTCGCTCGCACCGGACGCGTCGTGGCTGGCGGCTTCCGATTTCTGAATTTTTCCAATCTCTTGAATCGCCCGCTGCCGTGTCTGAGGCACGGGCGCGGCTCAGTTGGCTAAGGGGGCGCACGGAGGTGGTTCCATGTCCGGATAAAGCGCGAGCACTTTGAGTCTGCCGTCAACACGAACGAGGTCCATGTGGTAGACGAGCACGTGGACGCAGAAAATCCTGGTGCCTTTCGGATAGCCGTAAAACTCCCGGTTGAGCGTCCACGCGCTCGCCGTCACAGCCTTGCGTTCCGCCTGCCAGTTCTCTTCCTCATTCGCCCCCTTGTGTCGCTCTATGAAAGTTTGTTTGCGTGTGGAAGCGGCGAGATGCTTGCGCGCAAGGACGATGAACTGTTCCATCGTGGAAGTGAAACTGCGCAATTGCTCGACGCTGCGCACCGGACGCGGCTCATCATCTTCTTCGTCCGCGTTTTCTACGGGAGCGCCGGGCTGATCTGCTTCCGCGCCTTCGTTAGTCTCTTCTTCTAACAACACTCTGAGCGTCGGGTCATTCATGCATAGCTCGACGATGTCGGGCGGGAGCACCTGCTTGAAGTACTCCAAGCCCCTCGCTTCTTCATCGACGGCTTTCTCCGGATGCGCGTTTTGATAAGCGAGGTGTAGGAGAATGCCCATGTAGAAGCTGTGGTTCAAAGCCTGTTGATAACGCGCCAGTTCTTCGCGGCTCGCCTGTGCGACGGCCTCCTTGCTCAACATGGGCAACCGTGCGCCGGACGCTTCCTGTCGCAGGCGCGCGGCGTAGTCCGGCACAAACATCTCGCCGACGAGCGGCGTGAGGTCGTTCGTCTCCTGCATGCGTCGCATGAAGCGTTCCGCCACCTCGCGCGCTTCCCGTTCCTCTTCCGCAGTGATCTTTGCCACATCGTTCGCTTCCGGCGCGCCGGAAGCCGCCTGTGCGACGACAACGCGGCTGCCCGTCGTCAGCAACAGGACGACTAAGAGGTTCGCGATAAACACTCTCCAAACTTTCATGCTTTTCATCTCAATACCCTGAATCCCTCATCCCTCTGACCGGAGAGTTGCTTAGAGAGGGCGGCGACAGGCGCGCCGTCCCCCGGGTTTCGTTCGCCGCGTTAAAACCTGTAGCTGAAGCCGAGGCCGATCTGAAGTTGATGTATAAACTCGCTCGAAGAGGTCGAGGTCTGGTTAAAGACGTTGCGCGTGGCGCGCCTGACGTTGACCATCGTATCGCCCACGTCGAGACGGATGATGGAGCGGCGCGTGGGATAGAACTCTGCGACCGCGCCCGCGTCGAGCGCGAAGTTGCGGTGGCTCGGACGACAACTCGTGAAGCCGTCGAGGCGTCTGCAATTGAAGCCCGAAATGGTTTCTCCGATAAACATCACGCCCGGTCGCGCCTTGGCGAAGAGTCCCGCGTATCTGGAACGCGCGCCCGCCTTGATGCCTGCGAAGGCTTGTGCGCGCTGGCCGATCTGGTCGTTGCCGAAGGCGTCGGAGGGAAAGAAATTCGCCTCGCCTTCGAGCGCGAGGTACTTGTTGAAGTTGTAGCCGACGCGCGCGCCCACGCCCAGGAGCGGTTCGCTTACGTCTTCCACTCCGAGCGCGGTGAGTTGGCCGCCGACCTCGAACCTGTGCTCGTCCAACACTGACTGCGCGTGTGCGCAGAGCGGCGCGAGCAGAAACAGAGCGATTAATGCGTAGAGTTTTTTTCGTCTCATGTGTCCTCCCCAAAAAAACTTTATGAGTAATGTGCCGGCGACAAGTCTGTCGCCGTTCGACAAATGAAGTTGGCTCTCCGGCGCGTGCCTGTCTCTCAACGCTCGTTCGCAGGCAGGGCGCGCAGGGCGCGCATGCGTTTGACGATTTGGTGCGAGATGTCTTCGGCGGCGACGCGCCCGTTGATGGCGACGACTTTGCCTTTCGCCACGACGATGCTCGATTCCGGTTCGACGATGCTGAAAATATAGTTGAGCGCGCTCTTCCTGATCTCCAGCACGAGGTCGGCCTTCGCGCTGTCCTTCACGATTGAGAGTTGCCACTGAGCGAACTCCGGCAGCTTGTCGAGTTTGTATTCGAGATAGTCTGCATTGATGTGCTGGTTGGGGCTGATATGAATGGTGCGCGCGGCGCGCAGAATGTCGGTCGGGGTGTCGCCGAGGGGCGCGCCCCTGCCCTTCGTGTTCGTGGTGCGCGTGCGCGAAGCGGCGTTCGCATCGGAGTCTGAATAACCTTGATTCGAGTTGGGCGCGGTTTGTGCCTGCGCGCTCATTGCCGTGCAGGCGATTAACAGGACGAATGAAAGCTGTACGGCGCGGCGCAGGCGGTTCTCTATTTTTTGTGCTCTGTGTCTCATCTGATCTCTCCTTCGCTGACAGGCGAAACTATGCTGACCGATGACCTTCGCATGGCAACGCCTGTGCCGCGCTACGGCGTGCGATAAAAGGCGGGAAATCGGCGCACGCGGCTGTGCAGGCTGCCGTGCGCGCCCGTCACCTGACGGAAAATCGCGGCGGTCGCAACGAGCGCGCATTGCGGCTCGCATTTTTTTCTTGACGGACGGGCATCCACGCAGGGAAGATGACACGCACCCGAGCCGCGATTTAGTTTTTCCACGTCCACTGAACCCGTGTCAGCCCCCGACATCCATATCTGAAGAACATGATTGATCCCTCGGACAACCGGAGAACGGAGACAAATGCGCAGGGGGAGACGCACGCGCCGCGCGGCGACGGCGGGCACGCGAGCAGCGCGGCGGACGCGCACCCCGGCGAGAGCGCGACGACGCTGCGGAGCGTGGTGGCGATGGCGCGGCGCATCATGCGCTCCGACACGGCGAGCGTGGCCACGCTCTCCGTCGCCGAACGCATGGTGACGTGGAAAGCGACGAGCGGCTTCAACTCGCTCGGCGACGAAGACGTAGAGATCGTCAATCCTCTGCGCGGCATGTTTGCGGAGCAGGCCGCCGTCTCCGACGACATGACGATCATCGAAGTGCGCAACGTCGTGGGCGGCGAACTTCCCGTCAGCGAGTTTCCGCTGCACAGCGCGGAGGGCTTGCGCGATCTCGCCATCGTGCGCCTGCGCGCGCGCGGCGAAACTCTGGGCTTGCTCGTCGTGGGCTATCGCACCGCTCACCGTCTCACGCCCGACGAGAAGGAACTGCTCGAAAGCCTCGCGGAGATGGCCGCCCTCGCGCTCGATAACGCGCGCCTGTTGGAAACCGTCAGCGCGGGCAAAAAAATCTGGGAGCAGACTTTCGACGCGATGCCCGACGGCATCATCGTCCACGATGCCTCGATGCACCTCACGCGCTGCAACGCGATGGCCGCCGAGATGATGGGCTTCGAACAACCGGCGGACGCCATCGGCCTCTCCTGCGCCAACGCCTTCGCGCGTCTCTTCGGCGAGCGCGCCGCCGCTTTCCACATGAGTCCGGGCACGACAGGGGGCATCGGGGCTTCATCTTTCGAGATTCAGGCGGAAGACGGGAGGCGTTATCTGGTGGCCGTCGCTCCGCTCGACGGGGTGGCGGGCGGCGATGGTTCGAGCGTCATCACGTGGAGCGATGTCACGCAGATTTCCGAGATGCAGGAACAGCTTTCGCGCTCGCGCCGCCTCGCTACCGTCGGCCAACTCGCCGCCGGAGTCGCGCACGAGATCAACAACCCGCTCGCCGCCATCACGACCTGCGCCGAAGCGACGCTGCGCGACATACGCTCGACGCCCGACCTCTCCACGGTCGCCGAAGAACGCTCCTGGAACTTTTACCTCGAAGAGATCGTGCGCCAGGCGTTGCGCTGCAAAGCGATCACGCGCGGGCTGCTCGACCTTTCGCGCCAGCGTCGCGCCCGACGCGAGCCGTGCGACGTGAACGCGCTCGTCGAACGCAGCGTGCTGCTCGTCTCGCAGCGCGAAGAGGCGCGCGAAGTGTCGTTTGAAACCGCACTCGACTCGCAACTCGGCGAAGTGGCGACGGATGAAGTCTTAGTGCTACAGATTCTCGACAACCTGTTGACGAACGCGCTCGACGCCGTCGAAGGGCGCGGTTCGATTCGTATTACCACGATGCTCGAAGGCGAGCGCACGCGCATCGAAGTGGCGGACACGGGCGCGGGCATTCCGGCGGAGATGCTCGTGCGCATCTTCGATCCGTTCTACACGACGAAAGAGGCGGGCAAAGGATCGGGACTCGGACTCGCCATCTCGGCCACGCTCGCCGAAGCTCTGGGCGGCGCGCTCACGGTCGAGTCCAAACCCGGCACGGGCAGCCGCTTCCGTCTCTGGCTGCCGCGACGCGCGCCCGAAACAAGGGATGAAGGATGAGGGATGAGGGATGAATAAGAAATTGAATGATTTGTCTTGAAATATTGGAAGTGAGACAAATGAAAGAAAATGATCTAAGAGTAAGAACAAAAGTTTTCGCTCTCAGAATTATTAAACTCTATACGGCTTTGCCGGGCACTGTTGAGGCGCAAGTTCTGGGCAAGCAAATCCTGCGCTCAGGAACATCAGTGGGGGCACATTACAGAGAAGCATGTCGAGCAAAATCTGATGCGGATTTCATCAGCAAAATCGAAGGTGGTTTGCAGGAGCTGGAAGAAACCATCTACTGGCTGGAACTAATTACAGAATCAAAAATCTTTCCCGAAGAACGAATCAAGCCCCTCTGTGAAGAATCAGAAGAACTGCTCGCCATGTTTGTGACAATGGTTAAGAATGTGAAAGGCAAGAAGGAGACTCTTACGCGATGACCCAAATATTCTTATTCATCCCTCATCCCTCATCCTTCATCCCTCAACACTTATGACTAGAAAGATCAGTGTCCTCGTCGTTGATGATGATCCGCTGTTGCGCAAACTCGTGACGGAGCAGTTGTCGCGTTCCGGTTTCGAGACGGCGGCGGCGGCTTCGGGCGAGGAGGCCATCGAAGCCTTGCAGGCGACCGATTACGATGTCGCCCTCTTAGACATCCGCATGACCGGCATGAGCGGCCTCCACGCCCTGCGCGAGATCAGGCGACTCGAAGACCCGCCCGAAGTGATCATGCTCACGGCGGACACTTCGCTCGGCACCGGGATCGAAGCCATGCGGCTCGGCGCATACGACTATCTCACCAAGCCCTCGACGCTCGACGAGATGGAAGCCGTCATTCGCAAGGCCGACGAGAAGCGGCGACTAGTGAGACAGAACGCAGGCTTGCGCGCGGCGGCCAATCGCGGCACGTCTGCGGAAGAGAACGCGCACGCGCTCAT
>DASWNS010000125.1:0-9772 GCA_036399115.1 Pyrinomonadaceae bacterium
GGTTGACGTTGATGTTGGTGTAGCCGAGCGACGCGAAATAGCGGTTGACGGCGTTTCTCTTCTCCTGCCACTCGCGCATTTCGGCGCGCGGCAACTCCACCCCGCTCGAAGTGCCGGTCAACACGTCGAGCACGTAGCCGGTCGCATCGTTTGATGAATCGACGATCATGTCTCTGAGCGCGCGTTTCAACTCGTCGGTTTCCTTCAAGCGTCCGTCTTCCAGCCAGCGATGCGCCGCCGCCAGATAGAACAACTTCACGACGCTCGCAGTGTAGATGCGCTCCTCGCCGCGAAAGCTCGCAAGCGCGGGGCGTTCCGCGTCGCGCAGATCAATCAAGGTGATCGCCAGTTGATTCTCCGCGAGTTTCTTGTCGCTGAAACGCTGCAAGGTTTCCCGCGCGGCCTCGTCAACCAACGTCTGCAACGCGGGCGACGAGACGGCGGCAAACTTATTGACCTGCCTTGCGTGGGGCGCGTTCCTCCGCCCGTTCTCCTGCGCCGGGAGACTGGCGGCGCAAGACGACAATAAACCGACGATGACGGCGAGACGAAATTTCGTGCTATTCAACATAAGCAAACTTATTTTTAACGAAAGAAGTTGATGAACAAGGTGATGATGAGCGCGTTGGAGAAATCTATGAAGAACGCGCCGACCACGGGCACGATCAGAAAGCTGCGCGGGGCTGCGCCGTAGCGTCGCGTTAAGGCTTCCATGTTGGCGACGGCGTTGGGCGTAGTGCCCAGACCGAAACCGATATGGCCGCTTGTCGTCACCGCCGCTTCATAATCGCGCCCCATCACAACGAACGTCACGACGACGGCGTAAATTATCATAAGTACAACTTGCACGGCGAGTATCAAGAGCATCGGCAAGGCCAGCCCCGCGAGTTGCCACAGTTTCAAATCCATCAGCACGATGACGAGAAACAGCGCGAGCGCAATCGCGCCCAGAGCCTCAATCGCACGCATGTCGAGTCGAAACCAACCGTAGCGATCATCTAAATTTCGCACGCACGCGGCCACCACCATCGCGCCCACATAAGCCGGAAGCGTCAGGCGATGCCCCCCGACCGACAGGCTCGATAAACCCATCCCCAGCAGCGCGCCGAACCCCATCACGACGAGCAGCACGAGCAGGTGGCGCAACAACTCGCCGCCCGCCAGCGGCAACTCTTCCCGGCGCTGCGCGTGCGGCTCAGCCTCTTCCTCGCGCGCATCACTAATCCCGCCCGTCGAGCCAATCGCCCAGAACTCCGCCGTCTCGTCTCGCCTCGTCTCCTCGCGCGGCGCGGCGAGACGGAAGCGACGTATGAGCGCGGCGGCCACCGGATTTCCCACGAGACTTGAGACGAAGATGCCGAACGTGGCCGAGGCGATAATGAGCGCGCCCGCGCCCGTGATGCCGAGAGCCTCGAACTGCGACGTGAACGCCAATCCCGTCGCGGGGCCTCCCATCAGCGTCAACGACCCGCAGATGATTCCGAGCGCGGCGGGCGCGCCGAGCGCGAGAGCCACGCCGATCCCCGCGACGTTTTGCAACACCCCTGCCAGCGACGCGATGACGAAGAACAAGACCATTCGCCACCCGCCCGCGCCGAGCAGAGAGAGCGTCGCGCCGAAACCGATGGTCGTGAAGAAAGCGATCTGCAAAGGGGCGCGCAAGGTAGTGTCGAGCGCAATGCCGAGCGTGCCGCGCGAACGCAAGGCCAGCACGATTCCCGCGAACAACAACCCGCCAATCACCGCCGCAGGGATGCTCGCGCGTTTGAGAAACCCGATGCGCCCCTGCAAGATGCCGCCGACGAACAGAAAGAGAGCCGCCAGCGCGAGCGTCAGGACGAGATCGAATTTCAGCGTCCGCAGACCTTCGACGACAGTGAATTCCAACCAGACCTCCAAACTGAGAGAGCAGCGAGCGAAAGGTCAGAGGTTAGCAGAAGACAATTTTTCCCGACCCCTGACTTCTATCCTCTGAACTCTAAACTCTAACCCCTGACTTTTTCTTCGTAGACGACTTTGCCGTCCATGATCGTCAGGCGAACTTTCGTTCGCTCGATCTCGACGGGGTTGATGCGGAAGATGTCTTGCGAGAGGATCACGAGGTCGGCGAGTTTGCCGGGCGCGAGCGTGCCTTTGGTCTGCTCTGCGAACTCTGCGTAGGCCGAGCCGATGGTGTAGGCGCGGACAGCCTCTTCCACCGTGATCTTCTGTTCGGGTATCCAGCCTTGCGGGTTTTTATCGTCGAGCGTGCGGCGCGTTGATGCGGCGTAGATGCCATACATCGGGTTGAGCGGCGCGACATACCAGTCTGTGCCGAAGGCCAGCGTCGCTCCGGTGTCGAGCAGCGTGCGGAAGGCGTAGGTCGTGCGTGCGCGTTCGTGGCCGATCCGTTTCTCCGCCCAGCGCCCGTCGTCAATCGCGTGATAGGGCTGCATGGAAGCGATGACGCCGCCGCGCCCGAAGCGCGCGATGTCCTGCGGGCGAATGTGTTGCGCGTGCTCGATGCGGAAGCGACGGTCGCGTGCGCCGTTGCTCTTGGTGACGCGTTCGTAAAGAGAGAGTATTTGATCGTTTGCGCTGTCGCCGATGGCGTGAATCATCACTTGCAGACCTGCGCGGTCTGCGCCCTCCACGCGCTTCTGCATCTCGCCTTCGGGAAACATCTCGTCGCCGAGCAGGCCGCGCATCTGCGGCGCATCATGGTAAGGCTCGAAGAAGAGCGCGGTGGTGGAGCCGAGGCTGCCGTCTGCAAAACCCTTCAACCCGCCCACGCGCAACAGGTCGCTGCCGAACACCGCGCGCACGCCCGTCCGCGCCAGACGTTCCCACTGCGGCAGCGGCGAGACGCCGTAAACGCGCGTCTTCAACTCGCCGCGCGCCGCCAGCGTTTGCAGAACGCCGACATCGTTTCCCGTGGACATGTCCTGCACGCTCGTGACGCCGAGGCTCGCCGCGTGCGCCGTCGCCGCTCGCGCCGCATCGAGTTTTTCGTCAAAGGTCGGAGCGGGAATCTTCGCATTGACGAAACTCATCGCGGCGTCTTTTAACACGCCGGTCGGCTCGCCCGTCTGCGCATCGCGCACGATCAAACCGCCGTCCGGGTCTTTCGTCTCACGCGTGACGCCCGCGAGTTTCAGCGCGACGCTGTTGGCGAGCGACATGTGGCCGTCGAGACGGTTGACGAAGACGGGATGATCGGGCGTGAACTTATCGATCAACTCTTTGGTCGGCAAAGGCGCGCCCGGCCAGCGTTCATGGTCCCAATCGCCACCCATGATCCAACGCCCCTTCGGAGTCTTCGCGGCGAACTGGCGGATGCGCTCGGCAAACTCTTCGGGGCTGGCGGCGTCACGCAGTTGCACGCTGGCGAGATGGCTGCCGCCGTCTATGAAATGGACGTGCGCGTCGTTGAAGCCGGGGAGGACGAGTGCGCCCTGCGCGTCGATGATGCGCGTCTGTGCGCCCGCGAGTTTGCGTATCTCGACGCTCGTGCCGACGGCGGCGATGCGGTTGCCATAGACGGCGACGGCTTCAACCTGCGGTCGCGCTTTGTCCAACGTGTGGACGTTGGCGTTGACGATGACGAGATCAGCCGACATATTTTGTGCGCCCGCGTGCGGGTTGAACGCGACGAGGCTCAACAGGCACGAGGCGACGGCAAGCGAAATGAGAGATTTGGTTTTCATAAGATAGAAGAGACATTTGCGTGGCATGCGGGCGCGTAGTGTATCATTGAGGGCGACCTGTCCGGTAGAAAAATCATTCGTCATCCCAGACAGCATTTCCGTGGATCAATTAGTCGAAAATTTACGCGCCGTCGTCGGGCGCGAGCACGTCCGCAGCGACCCGGACGAACTGCTCGTCTATGAATGCGACGGCCTGACGCAGCACAAGCACACGCCGCGCGCCGTGGTCTTCCCCGCTTCGACGGAAGAAGTCTCGGACGTGGTTAAGACGCTCGCGCGTGCGGGCGTCTCTTTCGCCCCGCGCGGTGCGGGGACGGGACTTTCGGGCGGCGCGCTCGCCATTGAACGGGGCGTCGTCGTCGAACTCGCGCGGATGCGTCGCCTGTTGAAAGTTGACGTTGAGAATCGTCTCGCCGTAGTGGAGACGGGCATGGTCAACGCAGGTTTGTCGCGCGCCGTCGCCGCACACAACTTGTATTACGTCCCAGACCCTTCGAGCGGCGCGGCCTGCACCATCGGCGGCAACATCGCGGAGAACGCGGGCGGCATCCATTGTCTGAAGTACGGCACGACGACCGACCATGTGCTCGCGGCGCGCGTCGTCCTGTCCGACGGGCAGATCGTTGATCTCGGCAACGCCAACGGCGTGCCTCAACCTTCCGGTAACGCTCTGCCCGGTGATGCCCTGCCACGTTATGATCTGCTTGGCGTCTTCATCGGCTCCGAAGGAACGTTCGGCATCGCCACGGAGGCGACGGTGAAACTCCTGCCCTTGCCTTCCGCCGTGCGCACGATGCTTGCGGACTTTACGGACGTTGACGCGGCGAGCCGCGCCGTCTCCGCCATCATCGCCGCAGGGCTTGTGCCCGCCGCGCTTGAGATGGTTGACGGCGCAACGATCCGCGCGGTCGAAGCGAGCGTCTTCGCCGCGAATCTCCCGCTCGACGCGGAGGCCGCGCTGCTCATCGAACTGGACGGACTCGAAGCCGGTCTTGACGCGGAAGCCGCCCGCGCCGAAACGCTCTGCCGCGAGCACGGCGCGCGACACGTCCGGCACGCGGCCAACGAGCACGAGCGGAAAAGATTGTGGGCGGCGCGTAAAGGAGCCTTCGGCGCGATGGGTCGGCTTGCGCCCGACATGATGATTCAAGACGCGGTGGTGCCGCGCTCGCGTCTGCCCGAAGTGCTCGCCGCCACGTATCGCATCGCCGCGAAGTATCAGTTGCGGCTCGCCAACGTCTTTCACGCGGGCGACGGCAACCTGCACCCGTTCATCAGCTTCGACCGGCGCGACGGCGACGAAGTGTTGCGCGTCGAAGTTGCCGGACGCGAGATCATGGAGACGTGCGTGCGCGTAGGCGGCACGATCACGGGCGAGCACGGCGTCGGGCTGGACAAGAGCGCGTACCTGCCGCTCATCTTTTCGCCGGACGATCTCGCGGCCATGATGCAGGTGCGCGCCGCCTTCGACCCGTCGGGGCTTTGCAATCCCGGCAAGATCATTCCCGCACCGCGCGGTTGCGGAGAAGCCCGCGCCGTCGCTTCCGGGCACGCAACGACGGCTGCGGCGCAAGCCACGCAAACATCTCGCTTTGAAGTTAGACAGCCCGGCCTCCCGCCCGCGCCGGGGTTAGATATTGACTCGACGCAAAAGCCTTCTCGCTCCTCTTCATTCGCGCTCGACGGCGACGGCGCGCGACGCGCTCTCGCTGAATGCGTCGGCGAAATGAACGTGTCGTTTAAAGGGGAGACGCTCGTAGTTGCGCCCGCGAATGAGACGGAAGCGCGCGAGATCATGCGTCTCGCTTCGGCGCACGCGTGGCCGGTCGTCCCTACGGGCGCGCATCTCCGGCTCGACGCTTTCCGATCCTCATGCCCGCTACGTCTCAATCTCACGACGCGACGCATGACCCGCATGATCCGCCACGAACCCGCAGACCTCGTGGCGACCGCCGAAGCGGGACTCGCGCTCGCCGCTTTCAATCAACAACTCGCGCAGAGCGACCAATGGCTGCCGCTCGACCCGCCCGACGACGGGCGCGCGACGCTCGGCGGCGTGGCCGCCACCGGACTCAGCGGCGCGCTCGGCATGGCTTATGGTGCGCCGCGCGCTTTCGTGCTCGGCATGCGCGTGCTGCTGGCCGACGGGCGCATGATCAAAGCTGGCGGGCGCGTCGTGAAAAACGTCGCGGGCTACGATCTCTGTAAACTTTTCACGGGCAGCCACGGCACGCTCGGTCTGATCACGGAATTGACTTTCAAGCTGCGCCCGCGTCCCGCCTGCGAAGCGACTCTCATCGTTCGCGCACCCGGCGCGCTTGCCCTCTACCGCCGGGCGCGCGGGCTGCTCGCCGCAGAGTTTTTGCCGCTCGCCTTTGAACTACTCTCGCCTGCCTTCTCCGCCCAACTCGGTCTGGCGGCAGACGACGGGCAGTTCACCGCACTCCTTCGCTTCGCGGGCGCGGAGGAAACCGTCGCCTCCCAACTTGAGCGCGCGCGCTCCCTGTTCGCTCAAGACAACCTTACGTCCCTTGAAGTCGTCAACGGCGACGCAACACTGTGGCCTGCGCTCGCCGCCGCGCCTCTACGCACTACCCACGAACTGCGCTGGCGCGCGCAGGTTAAACCTTCCGACTTGCCGCTTCTCTTCGACGCCCTCGCACGCGAGCAGAGCGACCCACGCGTTGAGCTTTTATGGCATGCCGGATTAGGCGACGGGCGTTTGCGCGTGATGCAGAGCGCGGAGGCTGCCGGGGAGAACGGGGCGGCGAGGTTGAACAGGCTGCGCCGCACGGTCGAAGAAAACGGCGGGTCGCTCGTTCTTGAAGCCGCGCCGGTCGAGATCAGACGGGAAGTTACGAGGCGAGATCGTGTCGAGATGGAGGCGTCGCTGTCGAGGCGCGTGAAGCAGCAACTCGATCCGCAGGGTTTGCTCTCGCAAGCTATCTTCCTTTGAGCGGCTTCCTTCGTTTTGCGGGCGCGCGGACAAGCCCCGGCCTGAGCTAGACTGTCTCCGCACGATGATTCGACACCACACGCGATTCGATGACTACTAAAACTCCAATTCAAACGGCGGGTGCGCTCGCCGCCGAAGAGAATAAACTGCTGGCCTGCATTCATTGCGGCCTGTGCCTCGAAGCCTGCCCGACCTACGTGCACACGGGCGACGAAAACGATAGCCCGCGCGGTCGCATCTACCTGATGCGCGCCGTCGAGGAGCAACGCTTGAGCGTCGAGTCCAGTTCGTTTGAACGACACATCAATCGCTGTCTCGGTTGCCGCGCATGCGAGAGCGCGTGTCCGGCGGGTGTCGAGTACGGGCAACTGCTGGAAGCGGCGCGCGCAGACCTGGCGACGCAGGCAGGCGCGCGGCGACGAGGTTTCTCCAATCGCCTGCTTCATTTCGCGCTCCGCCACATCTGGCTGCACCCCGCACGCCTGCGCTTCGCCTTCGCGCTCTCGCGCGTGCTGCGGGATGCGGGCGTCGTTCGCCTGTTGCTCCGCACAAGGCTTCCGCGCCTCGTCTCTTCACGGCTCGAATTCGCCCTCGCGCTTCTGCAAAGCTCAACCCCGTATAAGTTTGAGACTGAGACTCAAAGCAGCCGCCCGGCTCCGTGCGATACCAAAAACGACGGACGCCTTGCAGTGAAGACGCGTGCGCTCGCTTTCGAGGGCTGCGTTACGGAAGGACTCTTCGCGCGTGTGAACCGTGCGACCGCGCGCGTGCTCAAGGCGAACAACTGCGAGACGAGCGCGCCCGCCTCGCAAGTCTGCTGCGGCGCGCTCCATGCTCACGCGGGCGACCTCGAAGGCGCGCGCAAGCTCGCACGGCGCAACATCGAAGCCTTCGCGGATACGGACGGCGCGCACATCATCACCAACGCGGGCGGCTGCGGCGCGATGCTCCTCTCTTATGCGCACCTGCTGGCGGACGATGCGCAGTTTGCCGAACGGGCGCGAGCTTTCAGCGAGCGCGTGCGTGATGTCGGGCAGGAGTTGGAACTGACGGGCATCAGGCGCGGCGCGTCGCCCGGCGCAACCATCACGACCTATGACGCTTCGTGCCATCTTCTCCACGGCCAGCGCGCGGGAGATGCATCGCTCGGAATGTTGCGCGCCATCCCTGCGCTTGAGTTTGCGCCGCTCACGGAGAGCGAAACCTGCTGCGGCGGGGCGGGCGTCTATAACCTGCTCGAAGCGGAATTGTCTACGCGCGTGCTGCGAGAGAAACTGTCACACTTGCAGGCCACGAAAGCCGCGCTCGTGGCGACGGGCAATCCCGGCTGCCACATGCAGATCGGCGCGGGCGCATACCTCGCAGGTCTTTCCCTCCACGCCTGTCATCCCGTAGAACTCCTCGACGAGTCCTACCGGCGGGCAGGAGTCTATGAAGCAGTGGCAAGTGATGAGTGATGAGTGACAGGCGACGAGTGACGGGTGACAAGTTAAAAAGAGGTGAGTAGTGTTGCCGACGCTCGTCGTGTCGGCCTTCCGGGCGTGGGGCTTTCGGGCGAAACGCGCTTGAGAGGTTAGGCGTCGCTGGTTTCAAATCTCTCCGCTCACCCACCGCTATAGTTTGCTCGCGCTGTCATTCCACAAGTGTTGTTTGATCAAATGCCACGCGCCCGCCAATTAAGGTCAACCGCACGCGTCCCGCTTCGTCGAGCGCGGCGAGGTCTGCGCGCTTGCCTTCTTCGATTGTGCCGCAACTCCCGGCAACGCCGAGCAGCCGCGCGGGATTGGCCGATGCCATTTGCGACGCTTCGTGCGGGGCGACGCCGAGCGCGAGCATCTGCCGCACGGCGTCGTGCATCGTGATGACTGAACCGGCGATGCTGCCACGCTCGTTCTGCGTGCGCCCGTCGGCGACCGTGATCTTCTCATTCCAGATGCGAAACTCGCCGTCACCCTCGCCCGTGGGCGCAACCGCGTCGCTGATCAGCATGAGCCGTTCGGCGGTCTTGCAGCGCAGGGCGAGTTGGAGCATGAGCGGCGCGACGTGCTGGCCGTCCGCGATGATGTCGCAAGTCACCTCGTCGTGCATGAGTCCCCAGCCGACGGGACCCGGCGTGCGATGATTGAGCGGCGACATCGCGTTGAAGAAGTGCGTCATGTGCTGCGCGCCCGCCGCCGATGCCGCCTCAAGCGTCTCGACACCTGCGCGTGTGTGCCCTATGGAGACGATCCAGCCGCGCGCCTTTAGTTCGCGCACCAACTCGATGCCGCCTTCTATTTCCGGCGCGACCGTGATCATCCGAATCGCCCCCGCCGCATCGGCGACGGGCAGATCGCTCACATCCGACGGTTGCTTGAAAGTGCGAAAGTAGGGCGGGCGCAGCGCGCCGCATTGCGCGCTGTTGATGAAAGGGCCTTCGTAGTGGAGGCCGAGCGCGCGGGCAGCAGCGGGCGTCCGGTCTTCGTCCTGCGCGGCGATCAAATGCTCGATTGAGTTGGCCGCACGAAGGTAATCTTCGGGGGGCGCGGGCACGAGCGTGGGCAGCCATGCCGTCACGCCGGAGCGCGCGAGGAACTGCGCCACCCGCGCGAGATCATCCGTCGTCGCCTCCATCGTATCCACGCCGACCGCGCCGTGAATGTGCACGTCGATAAAGCCGGGATAGATGGTGAGGCCGTCGAGAGCGAAACTCTCCGCGTGCGGCACAGCCTCGCTCGCAGGAATAACGCGTGCGATGCGGCCACGCTCGACGAGTAAATTCTGATCATCTACGACGCCGTGCGGAAGCACGAGTCGCGCGCCGCGTAAGAGTGTGGGCGGATGTTCTGGGTTTGAATCAGTCATAACTATCAGCGCGTTTCAAGACCCGCTTCCTGTTCTCTTTGCGCTTCCAGCGCGTGATTAAGTTTCAGGCCGGAGGCGCAGGAGGAAACAGAAGGTAGTTTTGCGACGCGCTCTAAAGTAATATTCCTTTGGCCGAAAGCTTTCTCCCGCGACGTTTGACCTGAGAGATACTGCACAACCCTTGATGAGTCGCCTCCGAATAAATCTGCGTTCGAAGAGCAACGATTGGCGCGGTCTGAAGTTTTGCGCTGTCCTGTGCTTTTGCTGGCCGCTCAATCTTAGCTCG
>DASWNS010000126.1:0-4248 GCA_036399115.1 Pyrinomonadaceae bacterium
CTCATAACACGGCTCCGCCTCCCTTTATTTGGAACACTCGCCAGACACTCAGGTAAGTCTGATAGCCAAACTTTCGTACAGTTGCTGTTCCTTCTCTGAACTTCATCTTCGGGGTGATGACGATCCGGAGAGTCCCGGACACATGTTGAGGCTTGCGCCGCAGGTAGCGCGGCCAGCGCGTTGCTCTAACTCTGAGAGGACGGATAAAAGGGCACTCGAACCTTTTTGTCAGCTCGGCGCGACTCTCTCCAATTCTCAATCTCACATCAACTCTTTTGTGGGTCGTAGAGATCAGGAACGTCTCCAATCTGATTGATGGCGTTGAACCGTCGGACAGTACTCGGATGTCTCTCACGTACGTGCGGCAGTGACTTGCAGAAAGAAGCTCTCCCATGAATACCTATCTAGCGCTATTCCTCATAGCCACCATCACCTCATTGATTCTGACGCCCATTATTCGCCGTGTCTGCCAGCGTTGCGGATGGTTGGATATCCCTACAGATGCGAGGCGCGTTCATAGCGCCGCGATACCGCGGCTCGGCGGCGTGGCGATCTTCAGCTCCGTCGTGATTGCTCTCTCTTTACTTCTTTTCCGGGATAACCTGATAACGGCCTCTCTGCGCACTGCGGAGGCTAAGTGGCTGGTGCTTTTACTCCCCACAGGGTTGATCTTTCTGGTCGGCGTTTATGATGATCTTAAAGGAATGAGCGCGCCCTTCAAGTTCATGGCACAAGGATTGGCCGCCACGCTCTTCTACGTGTTAGGCGGGCAGATTAACCATTTATCAGTACCGTCTCTGGGCTCCGTCGAACTCCCACTCGCCGTCAGCTTCATCATTACCGTCGTCTGGATCATCGGGATCAGCAATGCCTTCAACCTGATTGACGGGATAGACGGGCTGGCGGCGGGCGCGGCTCTCTTCGCCTCGCTCGTGTTGATGACTGTCTCGCTCATGTTAGGCCACCCGCAGGTGACCGTCGTGACCGTCGCTCTGTGCGGCGCGCTCATAGGATTTCTGCGTTATAACTTCAATCCGGCCTCAATCTTTTTAGGCGACTCGGGTTCCTTAACTATCGGATTCCTCTTGGCCGCTCTCTCCATTCAGGGAGCGCAAAAGGCTTCGACAGCAGTTGCCGTCGCCATCCCCTTGCTGGCGTTCAGTGTGCCGGTCTTCGATACCGGCTTCGCTATTGCGCGCCGCTTCATTAGCGGGAAGCCATTGTTTGATGGTGACCGGGAGCACGTCCATCACAAGCTGCTGGAGCGCGGCTGGTCGCAACGCAGGGTGGTGCTCGTGCTCTACGGCGTGTGCGCCCTCTTCGGCCTGCTGGCTCTCCTCTTCGTCAGCGACGGGAGTGGACGCTCCATAGGTTTTGTGCTCGCGGTGGTCGCGGTTTCCGTCGTTTTCGGAGTTGGCCGCCTTCGCTATCACGAGGTGGACGAGGTCAAAGCAGGATTTAAACGTAATCTGGGCGAGCGTCGCGCACGCGTAGCCAATAACATTCAAGTGCGTCGCGCGAGCCGCGCCATGTCGAAGGCCACAACCCTCAACGACCTCTTAGCCGCCGTGCAGCAGATGCTCGAACATGGTGAATTCGTCTATGCTTCTGTTCAGATAGGAAGGGGCGGCGATACGGCCACCTGCGAGCGTGTACTTGCGGCTGCGTCCCCGGGTCTTCGTGGCGTTGACCTTCGCGGCGGGATGATCTGTTGGTCTTGGGAGCGCGGCGATATCGAAGCGCAGAAGGTCATCGAATCACACCGCTTTTGGACTCTCCGCCTGCCACTCTTCACCAACAGTGCCGGGTGGGGCTACCTGACGCTGTATCGCGGCTTTGATAGCGAGCAGTTGCTGCTTGATATGAACTATCTGTACGACCTTTTCCAGCGTGAGATGGCTTGTGCGGTTGAGAGAGTATTCGAGCTGGAAAAATCCGAGCTGCGGGCGAAAAGCTATGCCGCAACAAGTTAAGAATTAGCGCATAATAGAGTTGTCGGGTCTAATCGGTGCTGAACAGGGTGAGCCTGTCCTTACCTTGTTGCACCTCTGTTAAAGGCTGCTGAATAACTTTAGAGAGACGAGAATATGAGAATACTGGTAACGGGAGGAGCCGGATTCATCGGCTCGCACCTCTGCGAGAGGCTGGTGGCGGGAGGGCATGAAGTGATCTGCCTGGACAACTTCTTTACTGGCAGGCGCGAGAACATCACGCACCTGCTGGATAACCACCGCTTCGAACTCGTCAGGCACGACGTGATAGAACCCATCCTCCTGGAGGTAGATCAGATCTACAACCTGGCTTGCCCGGCTTCTCCCGTTCACTACCAGTACAATCCTGTCAAGACGGTCAAAACCAACGTCATGGGCACGATTAACATGCTCGGCCTTGCCAAGCGCGTGCATGCGCGCATCCTTCAGGCCTCGACTTCCGAAGTCTACGGCGACCCGGAAGTGCACCCGCAGCCGGAGAGCTACTGGGGAAGCGTCAACCCCATCGGGATCAGATCATGCTATGACGAGGGCAAGCGGCTCGCCGAAACGTTGATGATGGACTATCACCGGCAGAACGGCGTGGACACGCGCATCGCCCGGATATTTAACACCTACGGTCCGCGTATGCTCGAACACGACGGGCGCGTGGTGTCGAACTTCATCGTGCAATCCCTGAGGGGGGAAGCGTTGACGATCTACGGGACCGGCGAGCAGACACGCTCGTTCTGTTACGTGGATGACCTCGTCGAAGGATTGATCCGCCTGATGAACGTCGAACCGGCGGGCGAGGAGGGAAGCGTCAATAACCCCGTAAACCTCGGCAACCCGGGCGAGTTTACGATGCGGCAACTGGCCGAAGCGGTGGCCGAGTTGTGCGGACGTGAGGTGCGTATCAAGTACTGTCCGCTCCCCCAAGACGATCCGCGCCAGCGGAAGCCTGATATCACGCGCGCTCTGAGCCTGCTCGGGTGGTCGCCCAACATCCCTCTGCGGGAAGGACTGGTCAAGACGATCGCGTATTTCGCGGGGCGTCTGGAAGGCGCGTTGCAGGAAGTAGAGTCAGAAGGCCGCTAGCCGGTACGGCTACTCACGCCAGACCCGACGCCGGTAGGCTGTTTCGTCCAGCCGGGTTTTCCTCATTTAATTCAGCGAGAAATACAGAAAAATCTTTATATGAACATCGCAGTGATTGGGACGGGCTACGTCGGATTGGTAACCGGAGCCTGCTTCGCCGAGTTCGGCGTCAACGTCACCTGCGTTGACATCGACGCGGGGAAGGTCGCGTGCCTTAACGAAGGGCGGGTTCCTATCTACGAGCCAGGGCTTGAGTCGCTCGTCCAGAAGAACGCGCAGGCCGGGCGGCTCACCTTCACGACCGAACTCAAGGAGGCGGTCGAGCAATCGCTCGTCATCTTCCTCGCCGTCGGCACGCCTCCGAAAGAGGACGGATCAGCCGACTTGAAGTACGTGGACGAGGCCGTGCGCACCATCGCTCAGGCGATGAACGGGTACAAAGTCATCGTCACGAAATCGACGGTCCCGGTCGGCACGGGCGAGCACGTCCGTGCACTCATCAAGCGACACCAGAAGAGGCCAGTGGATTTCGGCGTGGTGTCAAACCCGGAGTTCTTGCGCGAGGGCGCGGCTATCGAAGACTTCATGCGTCCCGACCGCATCGTTATCGGCAGCCGGGACGAGGCCGCCGTCGCCATCATGCGCGAACTCTACCGCCCGCTCTACCTCATCGAGACGCCCATCGTCGTCACCTCGCTCGAAGCGGCGGAACTGACCAAGTACGCGGCCAACGCTTTTCTGGCGACGAAGATCTCCTTCATCAACGAGATCGCGAATCTGTGCGACCGCGTGGGATGCGATGTTTACGACGTGGCGCGCGCCATCGGGATGGACAAGCGCATCGGAAAGAGCTTTTTGCAGCCGGGTCCCGGGTACGGCGGGTCGTGCTTCCCGAAGGACACTTTGGCGTTGCTGTCTGTCGCCGGGCAGTACGGCTCCGAATCGCTCATCGTCGGGGCGGCGGTCGAAGTCAATCGCAGGCAGCGTCTGTCGATGGTCGAGAAGATCGAGCGGCTCGCGGGAAACCTGGAGGACAAGACGCTCGCCGTGCTCGGGCTGTCCTTCAAACCTCAGACGGACGACATGCGCGAAGCTCCGGCGGTGGAGATCATCCGTGCTCTCATGCAGCGCGGCGCGCGCGTCCGCGCTTACGACCCGGTGGCGATGGAACAGGCGAAGC
>DASWNS010000127.1:0-4622 GCA_036399115.1 Pyrinomonadaceae bacterium
CCGATCAAAAAGTAGAGAGATAATTCCGTCTGGCAGTCCGGTTGACAGGCGTTTGCGACGGACGCGCAATCACGTCGGGTTTGATCTTTTGAACTCTACAGGTTGCTTATCCGAACCTTGAGAAGTCTAACCCGTGTTACGCAGACCCGCCGAGATGCCGTTGATGGTCGCGGCGAGCGCGTAGTTCAACTCTTCGCTCTCCTCGCCGCCGCGCTTGCGTCGCAGCAGTTCGATCTGGATCAGACTCATCGGATCGACGTAAGGATTGCGCAGGCGGATCGAGCGCGTGAGGACAGGGTTGTTCTCCAACAACTCCTTCTGTCCGGTAACCTTTAAGATCATCTCTCGCGTGAGCGCGAACTCTTCCGCGATCATCCGCCACACGCGCTCTCTCAACTCCTCATCCTCAACCAGCAGACTGTAGCGGCGTGCAATCGAGAGATCGGCTTTGGCAAGACCGTTCTCGACGTTGCTGATGAGGTCGTGAAAGAGTGGAAACTTCCCCATCATCGTGCGGAGCAACTCTTCGCCGCCCTCGTGCGCGCGGCAATAAAGCGAGAGCGCGTGGCCGACGCCGAACCACGCGGGCAGCACATGGCGACTCTGCATCCAGCCGAAGACCCAGGGGATCGCGCGCAGGCTGGCTATCTCGTCTCGCGGATCGCCCGGAGCCTTTCCCTCTTCCCCGCGTCGGCTCGGACGCGAGCCGCTCTTCGCAAGTTCAAATTCCCGCACCGGCGTCGCCTGCTGAAAGTATCGGAGCGTGGACGCGTTCTCCACCACAGACTCTCTGTAAAATCTGAACGCCTCAGCCGACATCTCTTCCAACGCTTCCGTCCATGCGACTTCGACGGGAAAAGCACCGGGGCGCGCGAGCGTGTCGAGCGAGGCGGCGATCATCAGTTCAAAACTGCGTTCGGCCAAGACCGCATCGGCATATTTGAAGTTCAGGACTTCGCCTTGCTCCGTGATCCTGATCCTGCCGGTGAAGGCTCCGGGCGGTTGGGCGGCGATGGCGCGATGGGTTGGACCGCCGCCGCGCCCGACCGTGCCGCCGCGACCGTGAAAGAGGCTCAAACGCACGT
The DNA here is from genome assembly GCA_036399115.1 of Pyrinomonadaceae bacterium. GTDB lineage: Bacteria > Acidobacteriota > Blastocatellia > Pyrinomonadales > Pyrinomonadaceae > JAIVJZ01. The sequence continues at coordinate 1,086 of DASWNS010000127.1, forward strand.
CGCACTCGTGCGCCACGCGATGCAATTCGTCGTGCGCTTTGTAAATTTCCCAGGTGCTCGTGATCATCCCGCCGTCTTTGTTCGAGTCGGAATAGCCGAGCATGATCTCCTGCTCGCGCCCCCACGAATCGAGGACGCGCGCGTAGAGCGGCGAAGTCCAGAGACGGCGGCAGACTTCCGGCGCGCGCCGCAAGTCTTCAATTGACTCGAAGAGCGGCACGGGCATCACGCCCGGATCATCGCGTTCACGCGTTGCCCCGGCCTTCACGCCGCACAGTTCCATGAGCCAGAGGAGCGCGAGCACGTCTGCGCCCGCGCTCGCGCCGCTGATGACGTAGGCGCGTATGGCCTGCGGCGCAAACGTCCGCTTCAGTTCGGCGACGGCGCGCAGGCTATCGAGGAGCGCGGCGGTTTCTGTCGAAACGGCTGGAATCTCTCCGGTCGCCTGCCCTTCGGCTGACGACTGCGCGGCAGACGCTTCTCCGTCGAAGCGCAAGCCGCCCGCGAGTTCACGTACGGCGTGTGCGTGGACGCGCGCGTGCTGTCGTATGTCGAGCGTGTGGAGGTGAAAGCCGAACGTCTCCGCTTGACGCAGCAGCGGATCGAGCAGCCCTTCGGCCAACTCGCCGCCGACGTTCTCACAGAGGCTCTCGCGCACGATCAATAGATCGGAGGAGAAGGCGGCGGCCTCCGCGTAGCCGTGGACGCCTGCCGGGGCTTCGCGCGTCGAGCGCAGGCGGTAGAGCACGTAAGCGAGGAAGCGGCGATAGATTTCGGCGGGCGGGTGGCGGCTGACCTCCTCCTGCGCTCCCGCCAGAGTCTCAGAGTAACTTTCAAACTTCTCTCGTAAACGCGTGGAAGCCTTCACCTGATGCGCCGAGAGACTGAGTTGCTCCTGCAAGTGATCGACGGCTTTCAGGTAGTAGTCGAGAATCGTGTGGCGCGCGAGGAGGAGAGCTTCGCGGGTGGTGGCGGCAGTCACATACGGGTTGCCGTCGCGGTCGCCGCCGATCCAGGAGGCGAAGCTGATCACGTTCGGCAATTCATGAGCTTCCACGCGTGCGTCGTAAACCTGTGCAAACCCGCTCGCCATCTCCGCGTAGACTTCGGGCAGCGTGTCGATCAGGACGGAAGGGTAATAGTCCAGCCCCATCATGATCTCGTCTTCGACGGTCGGCTGGCGGCGTCGGATGTCGTCCGTCTGCCAGAGCGCGGTGATCTCGCGCTCGATGGCGGCCTCGGCGGCAGCGGCCTCCGCGTCTGAGAGAGGCAGGCGGCTCAGGCGTTCGAGCCCGTCTGCGATGCGGCGACGTTTGAAGAGGATCGTGCGACGGGCTACTTCCGTCGGGTGCGCCGTGAAGACGGGCGCGACCTCGATCCGCCTTAAGACAGCGAGCGCGTCCTGCCATGCGATGCCCGCCTCGCGCAGACGCTCCAGCGTGCCGCGAAAAGTGCCGGGGAGCGCGGGCAGGTTTGCGGCGAGCGTGCGCGCGCGCCTGCGTTGCTTGCGATGATTGGTTTCGGCGAGATTGGTGAGTTCGAAATAGATCGCGAAGGCTTTGGTCAGTTGGTACGCCTCAAGGACGTTCAAGCGTTTGACGACCGCTTCGGCTCGCGCCATCGGCTCGACATCTTCCGGCGTCGAACTCTGCACGGCAGCAACGTCTGCGACTCCCGCGTTCGTGTCTCGATGCTCGCTCGTCAAACGGCGCAGCAACTCCACGCTGTTGTAGAGCGATTCCCCGCCCTGCTCCTTGAGCTTCTGCCCCAGCAGTTGGCCGAGCGAGCGCACATCGCGCCGCAGGGGAAGTTCCTTCACCCCCTCGTCGCCGCTCGTCAACTCCGCCAGCCGCGCCGACTGATCATCCACCTGCCACAAAGACTTCGCCACTTTTCGCACCCGCTCCGCCGCCTGTCAATTTTCATCCCGGCGCAAAGATTCGTTCAAACCTTTGCGCTGCCCCTCAAGCCTTCGCGCCCTGCCGGGCACTGTTGCAGAAATTGCCTACGGGCTTTTATCCTAACTCAGTTTCAACTATCGCGCTTCGTGAATCATACTCGGAAACAACATAAATCCTTCTTCCAGCAACGCCGCCCGCGCAACATTACTCTTTTACGCGCTACTCGACGCCGCGCCGACAGCGTTCTCAGCGCATAGCTCTCCCCTGCGCGGGAGGCACATCCGACAAGATACCGCACGGTCTATTCGGACGATTCGGAGGCCGCCCATCTCTTTGTTAATTGGTCAGACCCTTCAATGTTTAGAAATATAATTGGTTAAAAATGAACTTGACAAAAATTTTCGCCTGATAGAAAATGCCCACGCTTCTTCAATGCTGTGTAACAGGCGCGATTGCGAGACTCGCAGCCGCCCGCGAAAGCTCGAACAAGCAACTAATTCTTGCCTCTGAGAGATTTTTTGAAGCAAACTGCCGAATCGCCCGTGTCTCTGAAGCCGTCGCCGCGCGGGTTCTCGCGTGGGCGTTCGCAATTTTCAGCGGCGAACGCCACTTAAGATTAATTGGTTACACCAGTATTCGTATACTGCCTGATTTGGCACGCTGAATTCGCAGCCTGAATAAAAACAGGCACACCAGGTTCCAGTCCCGCTTGAATAATCGACGCTGTACTCTAGGGTCGCAGCAAGGATGTACAAGGCGGCGACGCCACTCATCTGGAAGTAAAGTTTAGAAAGGAATAGAGTGTATGTGTAAGTACGTATTCCGCCAGAGCGTTGTCGCCGTCATGCTGGTGCTCTCGCTCTTTGCGGTCGCCAGCGCGCAGGAGTTTCGCGGTTCGCTCTCCGGCAACGTCTCAGACCCGAACGGGGCGATCTTGCCGGGTGCTACGGTCGAACTGAGGAACGTGGAAACGAACGTCGCCACCACGGTCGTCACCAACGAAGACGGCGGCTTCAGTTTCCCGCTGCTTCAACCCGGCATGTATACGCTGTCGGTGACGAGTCAGGGCTTCACGACGGCGCGGCGCGAAGGCATCGAGATACGCGTGGCCGACAGGCTGACGCTGGATGTTCAGATGCAGACCGGCGTGGCCGAGACTGTGAACGTCGTTGATTCGACCGTCGCGCTCGAAACCGGGTCGGTCAGCGCAGGCACCGTGATCGAGCAGAAGCAGATCAGCGAGTTGCCCTTGATCGACGGCAGCCCGTACCAGTTAGCGACGCTCGCTCCGGGCATCTCTTACACGGGCAACCCGGCCTTCACCGCGCCGACCTCGAACGGCAACCTCGCCTCGTTCCGCACGAACGGCGCAACCGGCCCCAATCAGGTCACGCTCGACGGCTCGCCCAACTTCGCCATCGACGGCGCGGTCGGCTTCTCCCCGCCCTCGGATGCCGTCTCGCAGTTCAAAGTGCAGACCACGCAGTTCGACGCGCAGCAGGGCTACACGGCCAATGCGACCGTCAACGTCGCCCTCAAGTCCGGGACGAACGACTTCCACGGCGCGCTCTACTACTTCAACCGCGACAAGAGCCGCGCAGCCAACAACTTCTTCTCCAACGCCGCCGGGCAGGAG
>DASWNS010000128.1:0-8156 GCA_036399115.1 Pyrinomonadaceae bacterium
CGCCTCATTGCGGGCGCGTGCCTCGCGCTACGTCCGGTCGAGCGAGTTGTCAAGGCTCTCGACTAACCACACCTCAGAGCCTAAAGGAATTTGGGACTTGTCCGAAAGGCTGCCGAACAGAAGTCCAATCACGCGTTTCTCGCTGAAGCATTTTGTAAAAAGAGTGACGCCCCCGAGGCTGGTTCTGAATGTCGTGCCGCCGGGACAGACAACCTCGACCAGAGCATTGTTCGGAATCTCCTGTGCCTCGTCCAGCCAGATTCCGGTCCCAATGATGCCGCGCCCCGCTAGCGGGAACGCATCCTCCACAACGGTAATCTGCACTCTTTCCATAAGAAACCTAACGCGCGAATTGACCGGCGAGCTATCAAACCGGATGATAAAAATCATCCTAATTGCGAGTCCGTTTGAAGGAGTTGATAGACGTGCCGGTGCCCGCAATGACGCGCCGCTTTTCACCTGCTCAAACTTACTGACCACATCACAAAACATCCCGCGACCAGCAATAGTATTAACATCCTTGCTCTGTTCCGGGCACCCCTCTCGCCCAGATATAATTCCCGCGCAACGTAAAAGAGCGGCGCCAGCACGCCTACCTCGATGAGCACGTTCCGGTATAAATAATAGTTCGATAATTGTATCCGGCCTGCACTCGGCAAGATGCCGACCGGGGAAACGAATGGCGTCGAGCCGAGCGGCCAGAGCAGCGGTAGCGGTGTCACCCCGACCAGAAAATCCAGGACTAAGTGCGACAACCCGGCCAGTACGGCGCAAATGCTCAATAACCTGCGTTGACTTTTTAGACCCTGCACGAAGTAAAGCACGCCGACGCTTGATAGCGGCAGGATCAGGCTGAAGGCGACGGAGTGCGTGATCCTGCTCCCCTGATGAGCGGGCGAGCCGAGCGCGGGAACGAGGTAATCGATGTCGGGCGCGGACGCGAGCACTACCAGCCATCCGAGCCACATCGCCCTCCGGCGTGTGGAAGGCCACTTCCGTCGGTCTAGGGAGAAGAGCGAGTAAGCCGCTAAACCGTGTCCGAGGAACGATGACATAAATTAGAACCGGTGACTCTTTTAGATGATAACCGCTTAACCCCCCGGCATCACCCGCTGCGTATTCAACCTCACAGGCACGGCGTCTCGCGGATGATGGCCGCATTATCTGCGGTCGGGTGCGTGCCGATGTCAGGCTGCGCCTCGCCATAGGCCACGCCGCGCTGCGCGAGCCTCATCCTCCGCTCGCGCATAATGGCATTGGCTATAACTGGACATGCTGTAAGGCTCTGGTTGCTTATGCTGTGCCATCCCCGACTGAATCATAAGCAGGTTCACGTCTAGCATCTCCATATTTCGTAAATGTACGACACCCGATATTGCCACAGTGGATGGATGACGCTTCTGACGCGCTTCCCATGCACGCGCAGGGTTTACCCAAACCTCAACCACCTTACCCCGCACCATGCGTTCCAGTAACCGGTGCGCTGCCCGAGCAAACCGCTGGCTGCCCTCAGGGGCAGCAATGCCGACCATCTGTACGCGCCGCAGGCCGCTACCCTTAACACTTATGATGACTGTATCCCCATCTTCAACTTTAACGACCCTCCCGTGGACGCTACCCCATGACTGACTCTCAACTGCGGCATCGCCACACGGGTCAGCCGGTTCGGCATGTTGAGCCAACACAATCTGGTTGTAAGACAGCAGGAGACAATAAAGACCAATCCGCATAAATATTTTCATAGATTCTCAAACCTTAGCAGCATGACGCCCCCATGAAGGGATGCGCCCCGAAGAAGTTTGCCGTCTTCGGCGCGAGAATGTACACCTTGATCACGGCTATCTATTCAACCCTTACGGCAAGACTAAAGCGGCAAAGCGTAAAGTCCCGCTCTCCGACAAAGCTGTCGCTATCCTTTCAAAGCGTCTCGCCGACGTGAAAGGCGTATATCTCTTTCCCGGTCGCGGCGTTGGCGATGCGCCTATTGTGAAGGTCAATAATGCGCACACTGCGACGCTTGGGCGTTCCGGCGTGCGTCCTTTCCGGCTCTATGACCTTCGCCACACATGGGCGACGCGGGCTGCAATGGCAAATGTTGACCTTGTTACGCTAGCCGCGATGCTTGGACACTCCCGCGTCCAAATGGTCATGCGCTACGCGCACCCGACCGAAGAGCATCAATTTAACGCGATGAAGAAAGTTCAAACCTTCGTTGCGGGCGGACTCAAATAATTGTAGTAGTTTAGTTTGAAATCTGAGCTAAGAAGCATCACTTGGCGGCAGTGTTTTTAGTTAGTAAGCGCGTCACCATCGCCGATAGTCGCCCAATGTCTTGCGGCTTCCTCAAGAAAGCATTGACGCCTGCGCGTAACGCGTCCTGCTCAACGTCGCTTGCTGATAACATGATGATCGGCGTGCGTCGCCGATGTGGCAGTTGGCGCGCACGGCGCGCAAGCTCTAAGCCGTCCTTGCCGGGCAACTGATTATCGAGGATGAGTAGGTGATAGCGTGCTTTGCTTTCAATCTTGCGTATGGCCTCTGTCCCATCAGCGCAGAGTTCGACCGTCCAGCCCAGTTCCTCTAAAGTTTCTTTCACCGCGTCAGCTACTACCTGATAATCTTCGACGCAGAGAATATTGATAGTGCGCGCTTTATTGCGCGGGCGACCGCGACGACTATTCCGGTTGATGATGCTCTGTTTGCGCGGTTCAGGCGGCGTGCGCAAGTAGGCGAGGTCTTTATGCCTGCCCTGTTCGGCGTCTAACATGTACGTAAGCGTGGCATGATGACGCAAACCGAGCAGCCGTGCGGCTCGCGTAACGCTCCCACCTCCGTCTATCAAAGCCCGCCGCACATATCTAGCCTCGTAGGTACGCACCCGCTCGTTGAGATCGAAGTTCGCCCAAAAATCTACGACGCTGCGGACTCGTCTTTGTGATAGGGACACGCGACGATCGGACACAATACGTATAGCGCAGGCGCGCAGACGCGAAATCGTTTCAGCATCCTGCGTCTCTTTGAGCAAATTATGTGCGCGCTCGTATGCCTCTAATAGTTCATGCTCGTTGAGATGATCGGCGTGTTCCTCCATTAACGACAGCAAAGCGCGTCCGGCATCTTCAACCGCTCCGGCTTCCTCTGCAAGGTCAGCGGCGCGGCGCAACGTGTTCAGCGATTCGATGAAGTTGCCGCGCTTAGAGAGGATGCGGCCTTGTGTGGTGAGGGCTTCAGCCAACAAGCCCTGCTCGCCGCCTTTGGAGAGCACCCGCACGGCCTCCCTGATTGCGCTTTCGGCGGCGCGTAGTCTGTCCTGTGCCAGCAAGACGCGGGCGCGCGTCTCATCCACCTGTGCAACGCTGCCCTGATCACTTACCGTAGCGAATAAGTGGCGCGCACGATTTAAATGTTGATGCGCTTCCTCGTATCGCCCGACAGTGTGAAGCAGGAAGCCTAGATTGTTTTCAGCGCGGGCGAAATAACTTGTATGATCTGCCCGCTCGAAGTGAACAGATGCTGCTGTATATTCGATGATAGCGCGATCTATGTAATCCGGGCGGCGTTCAGCTTTACTTAAGCACACAAGTAGACAGGCTAGATCGTTATGAAACTTTCCCTTGAGGAAATCATTCGTGCTTTCTTCAAAGAATCGCGCCTCATCTACTAATATGCGCAATGAATCGTTGTAGCGGCCACTCAGTGATTCAACGATTGCAAGACGCAGTAATATTTTAGCCCGCAACTCTTTCTCACTGCCGTCACCAAGTTCTCTCAGTGCTTCTTGATAAACTACCCGCGCATCATCGTATGCTCCAGCGCGACGGTAACAGAAACCAAGTTCGCTCCGCGCGGCGACCACTTTGGTTGTCTCTCCTAATGTTTGAAAGCGCGTTATACTTTCACTGATTAAGTCTTTGGCCTTTTCTTGCACTCCCTTAATCTGCCGACCGCTGCCGAGCCAACCAGAGAGCGAACCGACACGCAAAAGAACCTCTGCGGCGGTCAACTCTGATAATCCATCAAGTGTAGGACGTTCGCCGACCCCCTGCCACAATTCGCCGAGAGCGTCCCGCGCCGACTCGTACTCGCCCCTGTGCTCGAAGTCAGCCGCTATTTTGCATTGAAGTTGTGCGCGTTCGTTGCGGCTCAACGCACAGTTTTCCAACTGCCTTAATAAGGTTTCAGCTAAAGTCATGTGAGGACTCGCTTTCTTTGTGCTTGCTGAGAAATTTCAGGCAGGCTTAAGCCCCGTCCTATCAACAGAATAGGGCGCAAATTAAAACCAGTCGGGTCTGGTTTCACCAACTACCTCAGAGGAAAAAGAAGAGATGAAAAGCTACCGAAATGCTATTGCCGCGCTGGTCTTGGCATTTGTGTTCTCCACGTCTGCCTTCGCCGGTGACGGCATAATGTGGACTGACAAGACTCCTCCACCGCCGCCGCCACAAGCAGACGGCATAATGTGGACGGACGTAGCCTCCCCCACATCGGAAGGGGATGCCCTGACGGAGATTGCGCTCACCTTGCTGCAAACTCTGATCCCGCTGCTCTAATTCGGCGGAACAGTTCAAGGTAATTGTATGCTGCCGTGAGGCTCACAGGCGGCGCGGTCTTCGTGTGCCCGGCGCGAATATACAACAATTACGATACTCTGCGAGAAAATTCTGAGCGATGTAACTACAAGATTAAGTGTAAAGGTTGGTGAGGCTTAAATATTGGGAGAGTGCAGGAGTGAGATCACATCGGGCTATATGTCCAGATCGGGAGCGCGTAATAAAGTTCCCACAAAAGTCCCCACAGCACGTTTTAATAGTCGCTGTGGGGACTTTATTTGTGACTGTAAATTGTAGGGCAAAAAGAATTATTGAAGGCGGCGATCGGAATCGAACCGATGAATAAAGGTTTTGCAGACCTCTGCCTTACCACTTGGCTACGCCGCCGGAGGGGAAGGGAAAGTCGAAAGGCGAAGGCGAAAGTTGAGAGAGGCTTTCTCCTTTCGCTCTTCGCCTTTCGACTTGAACTTTGGAGCGGGAGACGAGATTTGAACTCGCGACTTCGACCTTGGCAAGGTCGCACTCTACCACTGAGTTACTCCCGCTCAGCGAAAAGAGATTTTACCGATTCGCCCCCGCTTGTCAAGCGAGCCTTCGAGGGAATTTGACAAGGCCGCTCCGGCGCGGTTAATTTCCTCACGTCAGCACCTGTACAAACTCCTTGTAAATTTAGTTTCGCCACCACTCAGCCGAAGTTCAAAAGAGGCACGCGCGTCCGCCAGCGCCAGTGCCCGAGAAAGGTCGCCCGCTCATGTCAAACACAGATTCTTTGTCGCCGTCGCTCATGCCTTCAACGCCGTCACACATGCGTTCGATGCGGTCGTCCATGCGTTCGACGCTGTCGCTCTGCGCGTTGTTGCTGTTGCTTGCCTCCGTCGTCGCCGCGCAGGGCTATCGTAAGCCGCCGCAAGCGGTGCTCGACGTGCTCAACTCGCCCGTCACGCCTTCGATCTCGATCAGTCCGGCGCGCGACCAACTGTTGCTCGCCACGGGCGTCCGCTATCCGCCCATCAACGATCTGGCGCAGCCGATGCTGCGTCTCGCCGGATACCGCATCAACCCGAACACCAACGGGCGGCATCTCGCGCCTTATTTCGTCGCGCTCTCTTTGAAGCGCATCGCGGACGGCGCGGAGACGAAGATCACTCTGCCTCCCGGCGCAAAGGCCGGCTTTCCGCAGTGGAGTCCGGACGGGCGGCATTTCGCTTTCACCAACACCATCGCGAACGGGATCGAACTATGGGTGGGCGATGCTGCTTCAGGACGCGTGACGAAGATCAAAAACGTACTCGTCAACGCGGCCTACGGCGACCCGCTCGTGTGGATGCCCGACAATCGCACGCTGCTCGCGCAACTCGTGCCCGCCGCGCGCGCCAGACTCGCGCCTGCGCCCGATGTCCCGCGCGAGCCGAACGTGCAGGAAAGCTCAGGCCGCGCCGGTCCGGTGCGCACCTATCAAGACCTGCTCAAGACGCCTTACGACGAAGAGTTGTTCGACTACTACGCGACGGCGCAACTCGCGCTCATAGACGTAGCGAGCGGGCGCGTGACGAACATCAACCAGCCCGCCATCTATGAGAACGCCGCGCCCGCGCCCGACGGCCAGCACCTCCTCGTCACGCGCCTCAAACGCCCTTACTCGTACCTCCATCCGGCCAACGATTTTCCGAAAGATGTCGAGGTGTGGGACACGCGCGGCAAGTTGATTCACAAGCTGGCGAGCCAGCCTTTGCAGGATCAGGTGCCGATTGAAGGCGTGCCGACCGGACCCCGCGCGCACAGTTGGCGTCCGACCGAACCGGCGACCATCGTGTGGGCTGAAGCTCTGGACGAAGGCGACCCGAAGAAGAAGGTCACGCATCGCGACCGCCTGTTGATATCGAAAGCTCCTTTCACGGGCGCGCCTACGGAGTTGATGAAACTCGAAGACCGCTACGCCGGAATCCAATGGTTGGAGCGCGGCGGACTCGCCTTCGCGAGCGACTACAACCGCGACACGCGCCGCGTCCGCACGCAACTCGTCAGCGTGGATAACGCGAGCGTCGCGCCGCGCGTCGTCTGGAACCGCAACGTGCAGGATCGCTACAACGATCCCGGCTCGCCCATCACGCGCATCCTGCCCACAGGCCACCGCGTGATCATCTACAACAACGATCAGATTTATCTCTCCGGCGCGGGCGCATCGAACGCGGGCGACCGTCCGTTCCTCGACCGTTTCAATCTCACGACGCTCAAGGGCGAACGCATCTTCCGCAGCGACGAGAAGAGTTATGAAGCGTTCGTCGCGCTCTTGAAAGACGACGCCTCACAGTTCATCACGCGCCGCGAGACGCCGATTGAGCCGGGAAACTTTTTCATACGCACGCTCGGCGGCGCAGCCGGGACGGCAGCGACGGGCGAAGCGGCCATGACTTCAACCTCGAAGCCGCTCACGCAGTTTCCAGACCCGACGCCGCAACTGCGCGACATCAAGAAACAACTCGTCACCTACAAACGCGCAGACGGCGTCCAACTCTCTTTCACGCTCTATCTTCCGCCCGGCTACAAGGAAGGCACGCGCCTCCCTACGGTCGTCTGGGCTTATCCACTGGAGTTCAACGACGCGGCCACCGCCGGTCAAGTCTCCGGCTCGACGCAACGCTTCACGACCATCGGCGGCCCCTCGCATCTCTTCTTCCTGCTGCAAGGCTACGCCGTTCTGGATAACACGACGATGCCCGTCGTCGGCGATCCCGAAACGGTCAACAACACTTATGTCGAACAGATCAACGAGAGCGCGAAGGCGGCGATTCAGAAAGCCGCCGACATGGGCGTCACCGACCCGGAACGCGTCGGCGTCGGCGGCCACTCTTACGGCGCGTTCATGACGGCGAACCTGCTTGCGCACAGCGACCTGTTCCGCGCGGGCATCGCCAGAAGCGGCGCGTACAACCGCACGCTCACGCCTTTCGGCTTCCAGAGCGAGCGGCGCATTTTGTGGGAAGCGCCGGACATGTACATCAAAGTCTCGCCGTTTATGAACGCGCACAAGATCAAGGAGCCAGTCTTGTTGATTCACGGAGAGGCCGACAACAACACGGGCACGTTCCCGATCCAGTCCGAGCGCATGTATCAGGCCATACGCGGCACGGGCGGAACCGTCCGCCTCGTCATGCTCCCGCTCGAATCGCACGGCTACAGCGCGCGCGAGACGACCGAGCACGTGCTCTTTGAAATGCTCAACTGGTTCGACAAGTACGTGAAGAACGCGCCGCCGCGCACGCAGGAGCAGAAAGCCTCTGCCTCCACGAAGTAAACCGCGCTTGTGCGCTGCACGCGAAAAAGCCCGACCGGATTCAACGCCCGGTCGGGCTTTTCTCTGCGGTGCACCCCGGTTCAATCTCAGCCGTCTGATCAATTTCGGACGCGGCTCAGGGCGAGTTCGCGTCTGACCAGTGACGTTTGCGAAATTTGGCTTCGGTCCAGAAGTTGCGCAGGAGTTCGAGGCGCGGGTTCGGCGCGGGCTTTTCGACGGTTGCGTGCGGGAGGATGACGCTGACGACATCGTAGCGATAAGGAATGTTTGCCAGATTGAAAGTGCGGCGGTAGGCGCGTGCGGCGCGTGTG
>DASWNS010000129.1:0-8382 GCA_036399115.1 Pyrinomonadaceae bacterium
ATGGTTCATGACTCGTCAGGGCGAGTCGCAGAAGAATCAAATCGCAGCGGGTAACAACGGAAGCGAGGCGGTTGAGAGCAAGCAACCGGAAAAAGCAGTCGTCACTGATGATAAGACCGGCGACAAAGTTTCGGATAACAACGCTGAGATCAACAACACAGTCGCGCCGAAGCAGCGAGAAGATAGCGCGTTTGTAGTTAAAGCGGCGACTCACGACGAACGGCGACGCGCGCCGCACCTTCTGATGGCGAAACGTCAGAAGTCGCAGCCGCGCAGAGGTGTGGAGAACGCGCCCGCGCCGCGAGAGTTGATCGCTACCAACAGCGAGCCGGGATGGGTCGTAGGACGAATGAATCTACGACGGAGCAAGAACGCACCCCCGCCCGCGCCCGGGTTGCGAGAGTTTATCGCTGCGCACGGGATGACGGATTGGCAGGTCGAGCAACCTTTAACACCGCAACAGCGGTTGGCGGCTGAACAGTTGATGCTTGCGCTCCGGGTGGCGAGCGCGAAGTTCAATTACGCGCAGCGCGAGATGCAGGAGATCGGGCGCGCCGGAAAATAGCGCGCAGGTAAAGATTCAGAATGCAGGCGGAAGAATGGAGTAATTATGAGAACGAAAGTTAATTCATGGCTGAAATGTGTATCCCTCGCTCTCGCCCTGTTCGCGTCGGGAGCCGGGGCGGCAGCAAAGGCGCAGCAACCGCAGTACGCTGCGAAGCTGCAACTTGACAACGAAGAGACGCTCTCGCAACGTGCGAGCGAATTCATCGACGTGAACCTCGACGAGACGCTGCTGCGCATCATCCCGAAGAGGATCAAGACGAAGACGGACGATGGCAAGGACATAGACATCGGCGCGATCATCGGCGGCCTGAGAGGCGTCTACGTGCGCAGCTACGGCTTCAACAACGAGGGCGAATACACGGAAGCCAACCTGGCGCGAGTGCGCACGCAGTTGCGCTCGCCCGGCTGGGCGCGGCTCGTCAACATCGTCAAGCGGAAGGCCGACGAGAACACGCATGTCGAGGTTTATATGATGACCTCCACCGGCAGCATCGACGGCATCGCCATCCTCGCGCTCGAACCCAAACGGCTCACGCTCGTCAACATCGTCGGCAACATCGACCTCGAAAAGTTGAGCCAACTCGAAGGCCAGTTCGGCATCCCCGAAATCGGCATCGGCAGCGGCGGCGACGACAAAGAGCACAAGCCCGCGAAGAAGCCTTAGGAAAGGGGACAGTTGATGCGCCGGACATTCTTCTCACTGCTACTCATCATCAACGCGTCGCTCGTCGCCGTGCCGGTCACGGCGACAACGACGACAAAAGAGACGCCCGAATATCAAGCGGTCGTCAAACTCATCGAGTCGCACTATCAAGTCAAGCATCGCGGCATCCCCTTCGTCGCCAACCTCGGCGTGAAGACCGCGAAGGTCGTGTCGAAGGACGCGCGACGAGTGCTGCGCTTCGGCAGTTTCAAACTGGCGATCTTTGAAGATCAGGATTTTTCGGGACGCGACGCGACGGGCGACATCCGCACGCGCCTGCGCCGGACGCTCGAACCGCACTGGCATCCGCTCGTCGCCGCGCGGCTAGAGGATGAAGGGCAGACACACACTTTCACGAAGGCCGACGGCGACAAGTTCAAAGTGCTCATCGTCGTCATCGGCCAGCGCGATGCGACCGTCCTGCAAGTCAATCTCAACCCGGAAGAGTTTGCCAAACTCCTGCTCAACCCCGAACAGCAGAGCCGCGAACTGACGAACGAAGCGACGAGTGTGGAACAGTAGAACAGCAGGGATGAAGGATGAGGGATGAGGGATGAATAAGAAAAATACTCAAGCAAGTTAATCATTCCTGTTCATCCCTCGTCCCTCATCCTTCACCCCTTTCTTTAACCGGAGTATTGAAAATGAGAAGCCAGAACTTTTTATCGCGCGGCCTGAGAAACGGAGTCTCCCTCGCGCTCTCGCTGTTGCTTGTGTGCGGCGGCGCGTCGTTCACGGTGGCGCAGGAACAGTCTGCCGCCGTTGCGACGGCGCAGGATGAGGTCGTCAAAGTCAGAACGCGCGTGGTCTTCCTCGATGCGCTCGTGACGGATAAGAAGACGAAGACGTTTGCGTCGGGGCTGACGCCGGAAAACTTCGAAGTGCTCGCCGACGGCAAGCCGCGCCCCGTCTCCTACTTCACGCGCGAGGGCGACAAGAATCGTCGCCCGCTCGCGCTCGCCGTCGTCTTCGATCTGGAACGCCTCGGCGCGGGTCGCTACATGCGCCGCACGGAGATTCTCGAAGCGATGGCGGCGGAACTCTCCAAACTTCCGCCCGAAGATGAAGTGGCCGTGATCGTGCTCGACCCGAACGGCGTGGAAGACCGCCGCGAATGGTTGACGCCTTTCACGCGCAACCGCGCGCAGGTCGCTTCCGCGATGGCAATCGTCCCGACGCTCGTGGGCGAAGGCGCGGGCGGCGACGGCGGCAGCGACGAGGGTGCGCCCGCGCAGGAAGCAGCCGAACGGCGCGCGCCGCAGGCCGGTGCGAACGGCGCGACGCCCGCCGGGCAGGCGGCGGAGAGCACGGAGGGCGCGAAGAAAGAGAGCGGGCAGCCAGCGAAGGAGAAAGAGAAAGAGAAGCGCGAGAAGGGAATCACGATCTCGATTGGGACGGACAAAGGCGTGAAGGTCGAATCGTCGAACGCGGAGAAAGACAAGTCCGTTGACGAAGAGGACGAAGAAGTAGAAGTCGATTACATCAAGGACAGGAAGGGCAACACGGTCAAGCGCATCGTCAAAGCGGACGGCACGATGATCATCGAACGCAGGAACAAAGACGGCTCGACGACGAGCGATTACCAAGAGCCTTTCGATCTCGCGGCGGCAGCTTTGGAGATCACGAAGCGCGTCGCGGCGGAGCGTCCCAACTCGCAGCCCGCGCTCGTCTACATCACGGACGGCATCGCGCCCGTCTTCTACACGCAGCGCGATTACGTCGAGTCGAAACTTTTGAAGTCGAACGTCATCTTCAGCGCGCTCGTGACGGACATGAAGACGGGCTTCAAGTTTGCGATGCCGCTTTTGAAACCGCTCGGCAACCTCGCGGGCATCAGCATTTCGGGGAGCGCGCAGCATCTCGCCAAAGCGACGGGCGGCGAGTCCGTACGCGTGCGCCGACCCGCCGACTATGCCAACGGCCTGAGTCTCATCGTCGGCAATCTCAACGCGCGCTACAGCCTCGGCTTCGCGCTCGCCGAAGACGAGATGGACGACGGCCAGATGCACCCGCTCGAAGTGCGCGTCCGCGCGAAGGATGCCAAAGGCAAGGAACGCAAGCTCGAAGTGAAAGCGCGGCGCGGCTATTACATGCCGACCGACGCCACAAAGAAGAAGTCCGCAGAGGCCGCGAAGAAGAGCGAGAGCGGCGACGACAAGACGCAGAGTGAACGCGTGAAGAACTGAGAGCGAGCCGTCAAGACACGGAGACGCAAAGTTGAATCAACAAGTCTTCTTTCCGTCTTCGCGTCTCGATGGCAGACCGTTTCGGACGCTTTGAACCAGAGGCTCAACATGAGAGAGGCAGTCAGGATAATCTTTGCCGTAGCATGCTGCATGCTGCTGCACGCTCCCGCTCGCGCACAGCAGACGGCGGGAGCGTTAGCCGCGAACGGGCAAACTCCGGCGGGTAGCAACGCTACGGGCAACAGCGGCGATGCGGTTACGCACGTCGTCTCGAAGTGGAAATTCAAGACGGGCGGGAGCGTCTATTCGACGCCCCTGATCACGAATGGCGTCGCCTACTTCGGCAGCTACGATTACTACTTTTACGCCGTCGAGAGCGCAACCGGGCGCGAGCTTTGGAAGTACAAGACGGGCGGGCGCATCCTCGGTTCGCCCGCGCTCTCCGGCGGCCAAGTCTATTTCGGCAGCCAGGACACGCGCCTCTACGCGCTCGATGCGGCGACGGGCAAGGAGCGTTGGAAGTTCAAAGCCGAGTACGCGGTGAACTCGACTCCGGTTGTCAGCGGCAACATCGTCTATTGCGCGGGGACGGTCGGCCTGCTCTACGCGATTGACGCGCAGACGGGGCGGGAGTTGTGGCGTTTCAGCGCGGAGGCGGGCGCGCCCACTTCGCCGCTCGTCATCGACTCGATGCTCTACCTGGGGAGCGGGCGCGGCCTGCACGCGGTTGACGCCGCCACGGGGCAGAAGAAGTGGACGGCGCGAACCTCTCGCCCCGTCGTCTCCGCGCCCGTCTCCGGCGACGGAAACGAGACGATCTACTTCACGTCGCTCGACCGGCAACTCCACGCCGTTGACGCCGCGACCGGAGAGCGGAAGTGGACTTTCCAGACGGAAGGCGGCCTGCCCTTCTCGCCCGCGCTCGCAGGCGGTCTGCTCTATTTCGGCGGCATTGACGGCAACCTCTACGCGGTTGACGCCGCGACGGGCAAGGAGCGTTGGAAGTTTGCCACGGCGCACGGCATCACTTCCGCGCCGACCGTCGCCAACGCGCTCGTACACTTCGGCAGCCTCAAAGGTCTGTACACGCTCGACGCCGCGACCGGGCAACTGAGATGGTCTTACACGACCGAACGCATCGTCACCTCGACGCCCGCCGTCTCCGGCAACCTCATCTACTTCGGCGGCTGGGACGGCAACCTCTACGCGGTACAGTGAAAGGGCAGGAGTCAGAATTCAGAATTCAGGAGTCAGAGTTAACAACCTCTCAGCTTCTCTTCTGACTCCCTAAAACATAAATAGCCCGCGACTGTTTTCCATGCTGCGCAGGAGCAGGAAGAGCAGCAGTCCGAGCGTCGTCGGGATGAGCACGTCGAGCGCGGCCAGCGCCGTCGCCGCGAGAATGTCGCCGCGCCGGAGCGGGTGCGAGCCGCGCCACCAGCCCGCGAAGACTGCGTACAACACGTACAGCCCCGTCAAGACCGCGCCCGCGAGCACTAACATGCACGTTAAAGGCGAAGCCGTATCAGCCCACGACGGCCTCACCAAGAAGCCGGTTAACATCGCCGACATCAACACGAACGGCACCGCCGCCACCATCCATATTCTGTTCATCGCTTTGAGTCTCACTCTCTTTCGCACGCTTGAATTTCGTCGTCGCCTGCCGCCGTCAGGTTGCTCATAGCTTAGAGGGCGGGCGCGCCCGCTCGCCCGCCTGCGTATGACACTTCCTGCTTTGTCACACGGGCTGGCGCGGCGGTTGAAAATAACTGCGCGTTGACACTCGGAAAGACGCGCTTGTATCATCCCACGCAGTTTTCCGCGCTCTGAAAGTTAGCCTGACTTTGCCAGAAGAATGTTGCCGGATAGTCGGTTGCGTGCGCGCTTGCAGCGGCGTCGGTCGCAGCGTGCGGGGCATGCGCAGTCTCTCCGCCGTCGTGTGTGGCTGATGGAAAAACTTACTATTCGGCGCGTCGGCGTCCTCGTCAAACCGCAGCACCCGGAGGCGGTCAAGAGCATCTGTCGCCTGCTCGAATGGCTCACGCCGCGCGGCATCAAGCTCATCATGGGACCGCGCCCCGGCAACGAGCGCGAGGCCATCGAACGAGAGACGGGATGCGCCGTCGAAACTTTGGAGCACGAGGAACTCGCCGCGAGCGTGGACATGATCGTCGTGCTCGGCGGCGACGGCACGATGATCGCCACCGCGCGCCTGCTCGATAACCGCGACGTGCCCGTCGTCGGCATCAACTACGGCAGCCTCGGTTATCTCACCGAAGTGCGCGTCGAAGAGATGACGGACGCGCTCGCCGCCATCCTCGAAGGCCACTATCATCTCGACCGCCGCGTGATGCTCGCCGCCGAACTGTATCGCGGCGAAGAGAAACTTTTGCGCAACCGCGTCTTGAACGATGTCGTGATCAGCAAGTCGGCGCTCGCGCGCATCATCGAGATCGAGACGTGGTTCGACGGGCAACTCGTCAACTGTTTTCGCGCCGACGGCCTCATCATCTCCACCCCCACGGGTTCGACGGCCTACAACCTCTCGGCGGGCGGCCCCGTCGTCTATCCTTCGATGAACGCCGTCGTCATCACGCCCATCTGCCCCCACACGCTCTCGAATCGCCCCCTCGTGGTGCCGGACGACGTCGAAATCGAACTCATCTTAAAGACGCCCGACGAAGAAGTGGCCTTGACGCTCGACGGGCAGGTCGGCTACCGCCTGCAAGTCGGCGACCGCGTGCTCATCTCGAAGAGCCGCACGACCTTTAACCTGATGCAGCCTCTCAACCGCAACTACTTTGAAGTGCTGCGCGGAAAACTGAAATGGGGAAGATGAGAAGGCAGTGACAAGTGACGAGTGATAAGTGACGAGAGAAGAAAGTGAGTCGTCAATCGTCAATAGATAAAGGCGGTTTCCCTTCTATTCACGATTCACGGCTTTTGTTTCAACTTGTCACTCGTCACGGTTCTTAATCTTGAGGAGAAAAAATGGCTGACGACAATAGGGATCGAGATGTGACGCCGCCGGAAGTTCGCTCCGATGCTTACGAGCGCGAGACGACGACCGATTTGAAAGATGCGACGCCGGATCGCCCAAAGGGCATCGCGCTGCACACGCGCATCCTGATCGGGCTGGCGGTCGGCGTGCTTCTGGGCGTGCTGAGTTTCAGCCTGTTCGGCCAGCCGCACCCGACCCTCCCCGGCGCGACCGTCCCGCATCCGAGGGTCGAGTGGGTGATCGCAAATATCACCGAACCCGTCGGGACGCTCTTCCTGCGCCTGCTGTTGATGGTGGTCGTCCCGCTCGTCTTCTCGTCGCTCGTGGTCGGCGTGGCGGGCATCGGCGACATACGCAAACTCGGGCGCGTCGGCGCCAAGTCTTTCGCCTACGTCCTCGTGATCTCGGCCATCTCCGTCGTGATCGGCCTGACGCTGGCAAACACGATTCGTCCCGGCACGCGCCTCGACGCGGCGACTCGCTCCGGCCTCGAAGCGCGCTACGGCACAGACGCCGAGAAGCGCGTGGCCGATGCGAAGAAGACCGCCACGACCGACTCGCCTCTGATGCAGGTCGTCAAGACCATCGTGCCGGAGAACCCTGTGGCGGCGGTGGCGGGCATCATCAGGGGCGAAGAGAAACAGACCGACACGCCGAACATGCTCCACCTCATGTTCTTCGCCGTCATCCTCGGCATCGCCGCGACGCTCATCTCGACCGAAGTGACCGCGCCGCTCCTGCGAGGCTTGCAGGCGCTCTTTGAAATCTCGGCGAAGATCATCGACATCATCATGAAGATCGCGCCGTTCGCCGTCGCCTGCCTGCTCTTCAACAACACGGCGCGCTTCGGCCTCGAACTGTTGACGGCTCTCGGCTGGTTCATGCTCACCGTGCTCGGCGGCCTCGCCCTGCACATGTTCGGCGTCTATTCGCTCTCGATCTATTTCCTTTCGCGCATCTCGCCGCTCGAATTTTTCCGTCGCATCAAGACCGTCATGCTCACGGCCTTCTCCACCTCTTCCTCAAACGCGACGCTCCCGACAGCCCTGCGCGTCTCGGAAGAGAACCTCGGCGTGCCGCGCGAGATCAACAGCTTCGTGCTCACGGTCGGCGCGACGGCCAACCAGAACGGGACTGCGCTCTATGAAGGCGTCACCGTGCTCTTTCTCGCCCAACTCGCGGGCATTGATCTGACGCTCGGGCAGCAACTCGGCATCGCCTACTTCGCCATCCTCGGCGGCATCGGCACGGCGGGCGTCCCCTCCGGCTCCATCCCTTTCATCATCGTCATGCTCGTGACCTACGGCATCAACCCCGCGCTCATCGCCATTATCCTCGGCGTGGATCGCATCCTCGACATGTGCCGCACCACCTTAAACGTCGCGGGCGACATCACGGCGGCGACCTACGTGGCGCGCTCCGAAGGTTACGAGTTGTTGAAGCCGCAGGTGCCCGAACTGGAACGGCGCGGCGTGGTGGCGGGAGGCCCTTCGAGCCATGATGTGATTTGACGGACGCCGCCGGAGTGAAAGCGTGCGCCGGAGATGTATGAGAACGATGCTGGACTTGAAAGCCCGCTCGCCGGAGTGTGAGCGGGCTTTGATGTTTTTGGCGGAGAAAGGTGCTCGCGGCGCGGTGTTAGTTGCGCGCAACGGGTTGGGAACGTGAGATGCAAGAAGATATTCCTTAACTTCTCGAACAGGCTTTGCAACATTGTCGCGCGAAGATGGCGGCTCATTACGTTAGCGTCTGAGGGAGTTGTCCGTTCGTGCGCCGGAAGCGCGCGCCGGGAGGCAGGGCGGGAAGTTAGCGCGCCCGTGTCTCGAACGTTCGGCAGAGGAAGAAAATATGTTTCCCATTGGCGATGACAATTCCGACCGGCACTCGACGCCGTTCGTCAACTACGTCCTGATCGCGGCCAACAT
>DASWNS010000130.1:0-2810 GCA_036399115.1 Pyrinomonadaceae bacterium
AGCCCGACGGCACGGTCTTCAAGAACGTCCAATTTAATGGGAAGGGCTACTTGATGGGCGGCTGTATGGGATGCCACGGTAACGCACAATTCGGAGGCGTCGGCTTCAGTTTCATTTTCGGCGGCGGGCCGGTGCCCGCGCCGGAGACGGATGATCCGCCGACGAGTCTGGATAAGTTCGTCCGGCTGTTTGCGGGACATTAACCCGTAAAAGACTCCGGTGCAGACGCCGGAGCATGAAGATGCTCGCCAGCATGAAAGAAGTGCTGGCGAGCATCTTTTTAGTACTGCGCCGCTCCGAACGGAGCTACACAGTCTCGTCTAACGAAGCAGACCACGCGAGTTCGCGGCTACGCAACTGTTCGATCACTTTGGCCGCCCAGATGCCCGCGTACTTGTCCCGCGCCACCGTCAGGTTGCCGGTGAGATTTCCTTCCGTCGGGATTCCGATCACGGCGATGTCTTCGTTGCCGCTGCCCTCTCCATCGACGACGAAGCGCGCCTCCTCCGTCATGTCAATCGCCCCCGGACGATAGGCGAAACTATCGCGGCTCGTTAAGTGATTCGTAAAAGCGCGCACCATGCCGCGCCGTTGCAGGTTGCGATAGAGCGGCGACGCATCGCGCGAGATGTCGGTCGCGGGATAGCGCGCGTCAACCAGTGTCTCGACCTGCGCAACCGCGCCGGGAAGTTCCTCGCAACGAAGTTCAAAGCGACCGCTCGCTTCGTCGGTCAACACGCGCGGACTCTGCGCCACGGAGAAATCGAGCAGCCGTGCGCGTTGCAGCGCGAGCAGTTTTTCGATGTTGATGATCGGAGGTCCGAAGGCCACGCGCTTGAGGCGCGGGTAATGGTGCTCGATCAATTTCCGGTGCGACTCCGGCGTGAGGCCGCCGAACTGTAGGAACGAACCGAGCACGCTCCTCACTTCGTACCAGATGTCTATGGCCGACTTGATGCCGCTCCCGGCGTGCCCCGCGCGTGCGCGTGCGATCTCCGCTTCCATGTATCGCCCGACGAAGGCGTCAAACTCCGCCGCACTCTCGAAACGATGCGCGCCTGCCGGATCGAGCACGGGACGATAATCGAAAGGCTGCTGTTCGGGATGCGCCCGCAGGTAGGCTTCAATCACACGGCGCATCGCCCGGGCATCATTCCCGCACGCCTCTAACGCTCTCCGCTCGTCGCCGTCTCCGAACACTACGCGGTAGTAGTGCAGTTCCATCTCAAGTTCGAAGAGAGGCCATAAGTCGCGCTCGAAGTCGAGCCGTCCGCCGGGCGCGCGGCGTCTCAGTTCGGCCAGTGCGCGGTGTGTGAAAAAGGTTAGAGGTCGCGCGAAGAGCGGCAGGTCGTGCGCCTTGGGCGTCATGGGCAGGCCGGTGCGGCTGTAGGGGAAGACGACGCGCGGCTCCTCTCCGCACGGCCTGTAAGCGAGCACGCCTCCGGCGGATCGCTCGAAGCGACCGCCGCGCCCTTCCGTGAGTTCGAGCACGGCATCTATGAAAGTCAGCCCCACGCCCTGCATCGCCACCGACGCGCCCGCCGGAATTCCCCGCATCCTCTCCACGACCGGATAGACGAACGGGATGAACGACGCACGATCAACGTGCCGCGCGGCGAACGACGCATAACGCGACTCTTCAATTCCCGGCATGAGCCGCGAATGCCCCGTGGCGAGCAGAACCTTCTCCACCTGTATCTCTTCCGCCCCACCGCTCGCGTGCATAAACTCAAGTTGATAGACGCGCCCGTCCGGCCTGACATCCGACACCTCCGCGACGTGACATGAGACGGTCACGCCGCCGGGCAGGTGCCTGAGGATGCGCGCAAAACCCTCTGTGAGATAACGCCCGACGACGGCTCTAGATAAATACTCATCTCCCTTCAGAGGCGTCTGCGGCTGGAAAGTCTGCTGGTACCAGTTGAGGAAGTCCGCGCCCCTGCCCGCCACCACGGGCGGGTCTTCCGCCGCCCATAGGTCTATCTCTCCGACGCTGATGTTGACGAGGATATATTCGGGCTGCGCGGGGTCGTAGATGGGGCTGGCTCCGAAATGCGCGGAGCGATTGAAGAGGTGCAGGTGGAGCGGCTGGCGAAGCGGGCGCGCGTTGAACTCGGCCAGCAATCTTTCCAGACAGTACAGACCTTTGGGGCCGAGTCCGACGATGGCGACAGAGTGAGCGCGCGGCAGCGTTTCGCTCGATTGAATGCTCGTAGTCAATTCATCTTCCTCGATGCATTTTATTGACATCAAAGTAGGAAAACGCCAGACTAGCCGCCTCTGTAGTCTCCGGCGATCCCGCTCTCGCTAAAATCTCAAATCGAATGGAAACGCGCGCCCTTGGAACAAGACACGGACTCTCCCGGCTTAATTTACCAGCCTGCCGTCGGCGGCAGTTCGACCTTCAGCGCACTGCCGCAACTGGCGCAGTCCGTCGCCGAAGAGATCGACCTGGCCGTGCTCGGCATTCCCTTCGACGGTCTGGTCACGTACCGCCCCGGCGCAAGATTCGGACCTCGCGCCATACGTCAATCCTCCGTCCTCTGTCGCGGTTATAGCCCGCAGATGGAAGTGCAGGTCTACGAGCGTCTGCGCGCCTTCGATGCGGGCGACGTGAACGTCAACCTCTTCGATTATGAAGAGACGTTTCGCCGGATCGAAGCGCGCGTCGCAGACTTGCAGAGCCGTGGCGCGGCGGTCGTCTCTCTCGGCGGCGACCATTCCATCCTGCTGCCCATCCTGCGCGCGACGAGCCGGAAATACCCTGACCTCACGCTCATTCAGTTCGACGCCCACACGGACACCTCCGA
>DASWNS010000131.1:0-3642 GCA_036399115.1 Pyrinomonadaceae bacterium
CATTTCGTTTAGCAACTCGGGCTGCAACCGCGACGACACGGGAGCGGGGGCGGGTCTGCCTCGCAGGCCGAGCAGCAGATGAGGGGGGCGTTTTCCGTGCAGGCCGCCGCCGTCTGCGAGTTATAGCTCGCCGACTGGACAACTAAGCCCGCCACGAGCGCGCCCAAAAGGATAAGCCTTCGCGCTATTCTTCGCGCTTCGATTTTTGCCATGATCTTTCTCCTTGGTGAAGGTTGTTTGGTTGTGAGTCTGACGCGGGCTGAGGACACGCGCCAACAGGAAAAGACATCGAGTGAACGCGGGAAATGTATTCCCGTTTTCCGGTGCATGTCAATAGCGAGCGGCGTGGGCTCGGCGGAGTAAAACTTTCGCCTGCGGGCGCGTGGAAAGTGCGCTCGCGGCTTGGCAAAGGGGTGCGGGTGCGGATAGTCTTAGGGGTTAGAAATCCAGCATTTTCATCTTCTGTCGTGAGGAGAACGAACGCCCGTGGCTGTCATTTATCCTTTCCGCGCTTTGCGCCCGCCGTTTGAGAAGGTCGAGCAGGTGGCGAGCGTGCCTTATGACGTGGTCAACACCGAAGAGGCACGCGCGCTCGCCGCGGGTAATCCGCTCAGTCTCCTGCACGTCACGCGCCCGGAGATTGATCTGCCCGAAGGCACGAACATTTACAGCGACGAGGTGTACGCACGCGCCGCAGAGAATTTTCAAAAGCTCATCGAGACGTGTCCGCTGGAGACGGAAAGCGAGCCGAGCCTCTACCTGTATCGTCTCGTGATGGGCGAGCACGAACAGGTCGGCATCGCGGCCTGCTGCGCGGTTGACGAGTATGATGAAGGCTTGATCCGCAAGCACGAGCGCACGCGCCCCGACAAGGAAGACGACCGCACGCGCCACATGCTCGAACTGCGCGCACAGACGGGCGTGGTCTTTCTCACTTATCGCGCCGACCGTCGCATAGATGCGCTCGTCGCCGCCATCGTCGCAGGCGACCCGCTCTACGACTTCACCGCCGACGACGCCATTCGTCACACCGTCTGGCGTGCGCCCGCGCCTGACGCGCTCGTGCGCGCCTTCCGCGAAGTGCCTCTGCTCTACATCGCCGACGGGCATCACCGCGCGGCGAGCGCAAGCCGCGCCCGCGCCACCCTGCGCGAGCAGAATCCGGGGCACACGGGCGACGAAGAGTACAACCGTTTTCTCACGGTCATCTTCCCGTCCGACCAGATGCAGATTCTTCCCTACAATCGCATCGTCAGAGACTTACACGGCATGTCGCCCGAAGAATTTCTCGCGGCGGTCGGGAATAAGTTTCGCGTCGAGGAAGGGACGGCGGCGGTGCCTCCGCGCGGGAGTTGGAGCATGTATCTCAAACAACGCTGGTACAGCCTGACGCTGCTCGACGGCGCAGCAACGCCGAGCGACGATCCGACCGTCGCGCTCGACGTGAGCGTGCTGCAAGACCACCTGCTCGATCCTATTCTCGGCATCAAAGACGTGCGCACGGACAAACGCATTGATTTCGTCGGCGGCATACGCGGCACAGCGGAACTCGAAAAGCTCGTCAACGAAGGGCGCGCGCAGGTCGCCTTCTCGCTCTCGCCGACGACCATCGAAGACCTGCTCACAGTCTCCGACGCCAACGGCATCATGCCGCCGAAATCGACGTGGTTCGAGCCGAAACTGCGCGATGGTTTGTTGATTCATCAGATTTAGGAAGAATGCGTGCGTGTTTGCCCGAAGCCTTGACCGGAACGGTTGAAGCCGGAATTGATAAGCGCAACGGCGCGTCTATGCTATGAACTTCACCATTGAGACGGACAGACTCCTGTTGCGCCCCTTAACGCTCGGAGACTTGCCCACGCTCCTCTCGATACGTGGTAAAGAGCAAGTCTCACGTTATCTCGGCACGTCCGCAGTGCAGACGCCGGAGTTCGTAGAAGCGCGCCTGCACGTCTATCTCGAATGCTACCGTCTGCACGGCTTCGGCATGGCGGCGGCCATCGAAAAGACGAGCGGCGAATTCGTCGGTTGGGGCGGGCTTCAGCCTCTGGAGTTCGGCTGGACGGGAGAGCGTTCGGCGCAGGCGGAGCAGGAGGTCGAGGTCGGCTATGGCTTCGACACGCCGCACTGGGGCAAGGGCTACGCCACCGAACTCGCCGCCGCGTGGCTGCGTTACGGCTTCGAGGGGGCGAAACTCGCGCGCATCGTGGCGGTTGCGTCGCCGGAAAATAGAGGCTCTTGGCGGGTGATGGAAAAACTCGGCATGAAATATGTGACGACCGAGCCGCACTACGGAACTCCGTGCGTGCTCTACGCGATCTCGCGCGAAGAGTTTGTGCCGCGCGGCGCGTACCGGTTACGGTCTGATTCTTAACGGACGAGAGGCGGAGGCGTATGAAAGTTCTCATCGCAGACAAATTCGAACAATCGGGGCGCGACGGGCTGGAGGCCGCCGGGTGCGATTATTCCTACCAGCCGGACGTGAAAGAGGAGTCGCTCGTCGAAGCGATCAGGGCTTACGCGCCGGACGCGCTCGTCGTGCGTTCGACGAAAGTTTCGGAAGCGATGCTGGACGCGGGCGCGTTGAAACTGGTCGTGCGCGCGGGCGCGGGCTACAACACGATTGACGTGACGGCGGCTTCGCGCCGGGGCATCTACGTCTCGAATTGTCCCGGCAAGAATTCCATCGCCGTCGCCGAGTTGACCTTCGCCCTGATCCTCGCGCTCGACCGTCGTATCGCCGATAACGTCTCCACGCTCCGGCAAGGGCAATGGAACAAGAAGGAGTTTTCCAAAGCGCGCGGCCTCTACGGGCGCACGCTCGGACTCGTCGGCACGGGACAGATCGGGCAGGAGGTGATTCGTCGCGCGCTGGCCTTCGGGATGCGGGTCGTGGCTTGGAGTAAAAGTCTGACGCAGGAGCGCGCGGCGGAACTCGGCATTGAACGCGCGTCGAGTCCCATTGATGTCGCACGCGCGGCGGACATCGTGAGCGTCCACGTCGCTTTGAAACCTGAGACGCGCGGCTTTATCGGTGCGGACTTCTTCGGCGCGATGCGCGAAGGCGCGTACTTCATCAACACGGCGCGCGGCGAAGTGGTAGACCAGAACGCGCTGCTCGCAGCGATGCACACGCGTGGCTTGCGCGCCGGACTCGACGTTTTCGCCGCCGAACCGGCTGGCGCGACGGGCGAGTTCACAGACGAGATCGCGCGTGAAGCCAATCTCTACGGGACGCATCACATCGGAGCTTCGACCGATCAGGCGCAGGAAGCCATCGCCGCCGAAACCGTGCGCATCATCCGCACGTTCAAGGAGACGGGCAAAGTGCCGAACGTCGTCAACCTCGCCGCGCGCACGCCCGCGACGCACCTTCTCGTCGTGCGCCACCGCGACCGCCCCGGCGTGCTCGCGCAAGTACTGGACGCCATCCGCGCCGCACACATCAACGTGCAGGAGATGGAGAACATCGTCTTCGAAGGCGCGGAAGCCGCCGTCGCGCGCATCAACCTCGAAGCCGCGCCGCCCGCCACGACGCTCGAAAAGTTACGCACCGAAAACGCGGACATCATCGAACTAGATTTGCTTGAACTTCGGAGTTAAAATTATTTCAATACGCCAGAACGGGGATTGATAACGATG
>DASWNS010000132.1:0-6302 GCA_036399115.1 Pyrinomonadaceae bacterium
CTTCAAACTCGCGCAGGAGCTTTTCGGCGACTGGCGCAAAGGTGACGATCCGTTTGTGAAGTATCCGATGGTCGAGCATCCGCCGCTCCCGAAGAGCGAGGGCGCGGTGATCAAGCAGCCCGTCAACAACGTCATCATCAACATCGGCTGGCATGGTCCCTCGATTGGCAAAGACAATCCGGCGACTTACGCGGCGGACGTGTTCTCTTTCATCCTGCAACAACCCGATGCGCGCTTCCAACGCGCGCTCGTCGATACCGGACTCGTCACGGGCGTCAGCTTCAACTACTACACGCAGCGCAACGTCGGCCCCATCCAGATTCTCGCGCAGACGACGCCCGACAAGGCGCGCGCCGCCATGCGCGCGATCTACAAAGAGGTCGCCGCGTTCAACGATCCGAACTATTACACGGACGAGCAACTCGAAGCCGCCAAAGGTCTGCTCGAAGCCGAAGACCTCTACTCGCGCGAAAAACTGAGCGAGTACACGCACACCATCGGCTTCTGGTGGGCTTCGACCGGACTCGACTATTTTCGCGGTTATCTCGGCAACCTGCGCCGGACTTCGCGCGCCGACATCACACGCTACGTAACCACATACATTCAAGGCAAACCGCACGTCGGCCTCGCGCTGCTCTCCGAAGAGTCGCAACAGCAGGCGCAACTGACGCCGCAGGATTTAATCGGAGAAGGAGCGAAGTAGTAAGTGATGAGTGATGGGTGATGAGCGATGAGTCAGAACCAAAGACTTGTCTTTCACTCATCACTCATCACTCATCACTCATCACTTTTTTTATGAAGATGGAAATTCAAAATCGTAAACATTCGCGGCGCGCCTTTGTGCTGTCTATGGCGTGCGCCTTTATGTTGTTCTTCGCGTGGGGCGGGGAGACGTGGGCGCAGCAGCAACCGCAACAGGGAGGCGCAGCGGCTTCGTCGTCGAAAGCTGTTCAGCCCGCGCCGGACAAAGAGAAGGTAAAGGAAGTGGCGGCGACCGCCGAGTCGCTCGTCACCGAATTTGAAGTTAACGGGTTGAAGGTGCTGGTCAAGCGGCGCGCGGGCAGCCTGTCCGTGTCAGCGGGGCTGTTCATGCGCGGAGGCGCGCGCAACGTGACGGCGGAGAACGCAGGCATCGAAGCCCTGATGCTCGACGCCGCGACGGAAGGCAGCACCGGCTTCCCGCGCGAGACGCTGCGCAAAGAACTCGCGCGCATGGGCACGGGCATCAGCTACGGCATCACCTACGACTATTCCGTGCTCGCGCTCGGCTCGACGCGCGCCAACTTCGAACGCTCCTGGGAAATCTTTACAGACGTTGCGCTGCGTCCCGCGTTCGTGCCCGAAGACGTGCGACGCGTGCAGAATCGCCTCGTCATCTCAAGGCGCGACGATGCCGACACGCCCGACTCTTTCATCCAGGTGCTGCAATCGCGCGTGGCCTACGCCGGGCATCCTTACATGAACGACCCGGACGGCACGGAGCAGACGCTCGGGCGTCTGACCGTCGAAGACCTACGCCGCTATCATGCGCAGACGATGCAAACCTCGCGGCTGTTGCTGGTCTTGGTCGGCGATCTGGACGCGGCGCGCGTGCGTGAGAGCATCACGGCTTCGTTCGGTAAACTTCCGCGCGGCGATTATCGCCCGTCGCCGGTGCCGCCGCTCACTTTCAACACCGCGACCGTCGATGTGACGCAGCGCGCCATCCCGACCAATTACATTCAGGGCGTCTTTTCCGCGCCGCCCGTCGCCGCAGACGATTACTATGCGATGCGCGTCGCCTCTTCGCTCCTGAACGACCGCGTGCTCTATGAAGTGCGTTATAAGCGCAATCTCTCTTACGCGCCCGAAGCGTTCCTGCGCAGCCAGGGCGCGAACCTCGGCGGCATCGCCGTCTCGGCGGTTGACGCCAATCAGGCCATCAGCGTGATGCTCTACGAAATCTCGAAGATGCAGCGCGAAGCGGCTGACCCGACGGACATCAACAAAGTTATCTCCGGCTTCCTGACCCAACACTACATCGGGCAGGAGACGAACGCCGCGCAGGCCGGCGACCTCGCCATGTACGAACTCATCGGCGGCGGCTGGCGCAACTCGCTCACCTTCCTCGAACGCATCCGCGCCGTCACCCCCAAGGACGTGCAGCGCGTCGCCCAAAAGTACATGCACCACTTACGTTTCGTCGTCCTCGGCGACCCCGCGCGCATAGATAAGAACGTGTTCACGGTTCAACTCGGAGGGTAAAGAAGAAACGACGAAGCAGGAACGATGAACGCGGAATGAAAGCATGTTGTCTTTCATTCCGCGTTCATCGTTCCTGCTTCGTCGTTTTATCTCAGCGTCGCAGTTCGCTCGCTAACTTTTGATAGAGTTCGGCGTCGAGCTTCTGTAGCAGTTGGCTCTGTGCGAGGGCGGCGTTGCGGTCGCCGGTTTCGAGATAGGTCATGCCGAGGTTGTAGAAGGCTTCGCCGAGGTCTGGACGCAGGCGTGCGGCCTGTTTGTAGGCGGTGATGGCTTCGTCGAAGTTGGCGGCGTAGTAGTAGGCGTCGCCGAGTTTGTTGTAAGCCTCTACGGAGTTGGGGCGCAAGCGCAGGGCTTGCTTGTAGGCGCGGATGGCGTCGTTCATCTTGCCCTGTTTGACCTTGCAGTAGCCGACCTGTATCCACGCTTCGACCCGATTCGGATTTTTGTTCACCACCTGCTCAAACGATCCAAGCGCGCCGTCGTAATTTCCCAGCCACAGGGAGTTCAGACCGTTCTTGTACCACCATTCGGCGGAAGCGTCGCCGCCGGGCGTGCTGCGGTTGCGCGTGGCGAGCGCGTTGAAGGTCGTCAACTTGTCGGGCTTGAGCGAGGCGAGCCGCGCCGAGGCGAGCGCGAGATTGATGTTCTGCCCGTTCGTCACTTTGACGGTGACGACGCCCACCACCTGCCCCCGCAAATTAAAGACGGGACTGCCGCTGTTGCCGTGCGAGATGGGCGCGGTCGTCTGGATGATCTTCCCCAGATTCGGCACTTCGCGCACGGCGGAGACGATGCCGTCCGACACAGACCCTTCGAGCCGCAGAGGGTTGCCGATAACAAACACTCCCTCGCCTTCCTCCGGCAAACTGTTGGTCAACTCGATGACGCGCGTGCGCTCGTGCGGCACGTCCACGCTGAGAACCGCGAGGTCGGCCTCTTCGTCAAAATCGAGCGCGCCCTGCGAGGCGTAGATTCTGCCTTTGCCGTCGAGCGTCTTCACTTCGACGCGCCGCGCGCCTTCGACGACGTGCAGATTGGTCAAGACCTGACCGGGGCGTATGAAGAACCCGCTGCCGCTCAGGAGCGGCTCGCCCTTCGCGTCGTAGGTGACGATGGCGACAACCGCAGGCTTCACGCGGCGGACGAGTTCCGGCAGCGACTCGGTTTGTTGCTGCTGTTGGGCGCGTGCGCTTTGAGACGCAGAGGCGAAGGCGAGCAGGCAGAGCAGAAGCGTCAGGAGC
Organism: Pyrinomonadaceae bacterium; assembly: GCA_036399115.1. Taxonomy (GTDB): domain Bacteria; phylum Acidobacteriota; class Blastocatellia; order Pyrinomonadales; family Pyrinomonadaceae; genus JAIVJZ01. The sequence goes on from DASWNS010000132.1 coordinate 3,486, forward strand.
GGGCGGGGGATTGGGGGAAGTTGGCTTTTCGGCATGGCTTTGTTTCCGGACAAGACGGCAGGGGAGTCGTCGCGTCGTCGTGCGCCTCCGAAAGAGCGGTGCGGCGCAGAATAGTTTACGAATTATCTGAGAGCTAAGTTTGGTCTGACTTAATTCTTTTAGGTGGAGACTGACGAGGTATGCCGTGTGTGTCGGCCAGGCGGCTTTTCGGGGAACTACTCACCGCCTGTTACTGCTGCCGCCCGTCGCGCGGGCTACAAGAAATATACAGGGCGGGCGACTGGCGGGTCAATAAAAAAGGCTGCCCTCCGTGGAAGGCAGCCTGTCGAGGCTTGCGCGTTGTAGGTCGTAGCGAGGGCTGCGGGCGCAAGCAAAGTTTGAAGAGCTGTTCTACTTTCCGCCACCGCGCATGATCGTCCCCACGATGGTTCCGGTCGGCGGCGCGTCGTTCACGTCCTCGGTCGTGATGAAGAGGCCGAAGTCGGGCAAGCCCGTCTCGGTTCTGATCTCGGCTTCGTTGCGCTGGCCTGTGTTCACCACCTGACCCAGACGGTGATACTTGTTGTCGGGGCTAATCGCCCAGAGCACGTAGCGTTTGCCGCCGGGAGCTTCCTTCAATTCGTGGAAGCGCATACGGATGGTGGTCGCGCCGTCCTTGCGCGGTTCGATGGAGACGTTGGCGCGCGTGCCGGTCATCTCGCCCGCGAAGTTGATCTTCATCTCGGTGTCCGTGCCCTGTCGCCAGTTCGGGATGCCGAGGAGCGGCGCGGTGTAGGCCGGTGACGCGCCGGAAGTCGTCGCCGCCGCCACGCGTTCGCCGACGGCTGCCCCGTCGCGTTCGCCGCGACTGCCCATCGGGAGCACGGCGAAGCCCTGTGGCACGCCGCTGCGGAAGAGGACGGGCGTGTTGTCGGCCATCGCCGTCAGGTTGTTTTCGGGTGAGAGCAGGAGCATGAACTTATCCATCGGCGTGGTGAAACTTTGCGTCGCCACTCCGTTCGCCACCGTGACGGGACCGAGCAATGTGAACTTGCCCGACGGGTCGACGGCGTAGACGTTGAAGTTGTTCACGTCGCCGGTGATGCCTGAGAGGTCTAAATTGATGTTCGTGGCGTCGCCCTTGCGGATGACTTTCGCCCAGCCCTTCGCGCCGGGAATGAGTGTGCCCGGCATCAGGTCAACCGTCACCTCTTTGTCGGCTGGATACTGAATCACGGTGTAGCTGCCGTCGGCGTTCTGAATGGTCTTGGTGGTTTGTGTCGTGGTAGTGGTCGTGGTCGGGCGAGTTTCTTGCGCCGCGACAAAAGTGGCGGAAGCAAGGCTCAAGGCGATGCTGCCCGCAATGCAAAGCAAACGTTTACTCATGTTGGAATTTCTCCTCCGGATTTTAAGTTGTTGACTGAGGGGGAGGAAGTTTCAAATAGGGGACTCACTTGAACCCTGAGTGGCAACCACCATGCCGCGCCGCATTCGCCTCTACTTCCGAAAGAATGGATAAAAAGGCCGAAAAAACGTCCCCAAAAGCGGAACGTTACAGTACAGGCGTGTATGACTAACGATTAAAGGAAGGGGCGGCGGGAATAGTGATAAGAGGTTATTAATGCCCAGGGGCGGTCGTGTTGAGCGACCGCCCCTTTAGTTTTTGAGAACTGTGCGCCTGTGTCAGTAGGCTTTGAGTTCGGTGATGGCGCGGAGCACGTCTTCGGGTTGGGGGAGGATGTGGTCTTCGAGTTGGGGCGCGTAGGCGACGAAGGTGTCGAGGGCGGCGACGCGGCGGACGGGGGCGTCGAGGTATTCGAACAGTTCGTCGCCGATGCGCGCGGCGATCTCCGCGCCGAAGCCGTGCGTGCGGGTGTCTTCGTGCGCGACGATGACGCGGCTCGTCTTCTTCACGGTGGCGACAATCGCTTCCCAGTCGTAGGGGGCGAGCGTGCGCAGGTCTATCACTTCGACGCTCGTGCCCTGCGCCTCGGCCTGCTTGGCGGCGACGTTGGAGCGTTGGACGAGTGCGCCGTAAGTGATGATCGAGAGGTCTGTGCCTTCGCGCACGGTCTTGGCCTTGCCGAAGGGGATGAGGAAGTTGTCGGGTGGATACTGCGATTTGTTGTACGCCTGACGGTAGAGATGTTTGTGTTCGAGAAAGAGCACGGGATCGTCTGAGCGGATCGCCGTGCGCAGCAGGCCGTTGGCGTCGAGCGCGTTCGACGGGTAGACGACGCGCAGGCCGGGGATGTGCGTGAAGAGCGTGTCGCCCGATTGCGAGTGATAGACCGCGCCGCCCTTGAGGTAGCCGCCGACGGGGCAGCGGATGACGATGGGCGCTTTCCAATCGTTGGCGGAACGCCAGCGCATGAGCGCGAGTTCGTTTCTGATCTGGTGATAGGCAGGCCAGATGTAGTCGAAGAATTGAATCTCGACGACGGGTTTCAAACCGCGCGTCGCCATGCCGATGGCGCGCCCGACGATGTTGGCCTCCGCGAGCGGCGAATTGAAGACGCGCGCTCCGCCGAACTTGCGTTGCAGATTCGCCGTCACTTTGAAGACGCCGCCCTTGCCCTTCACCTTATCCAGATTCTCTTCGCGCGACACGTCGGCCACGTCTTCGCCGAAGACGACGATGCGCGGATCGCGCGCCATCTCTTCATGCAGGCAACGGTTAATGTTGTCAACCATCGTGCCCGCGTTGCCGGAGAGTTCCGCGCCCGCTTCCGTGTCGAAGTCGGGCGACGTGGGATCAACGTCGGGCGAATAGACGAAAGATGTCGCCGTCTCGGGCGCGGGCTGCGGGCTGGCGAGCGCGAGGTCGGCGGCGGCGCT
>DASWNS010000133.1:0-13116 GCA_036399115.1 Pyrinomonadaceae bacterium
GAAGTGATCAATTTTATGAAGGCGGGCGCGGGAGCGAGTCGTTAGCCGCAGCGTTAGCCGCAGTTTCAAAAGTCACGCCGGGATTGCGAAGCCCGCGTCATGACTTCGCAAACTTCTGCTTCTAACTTCTTTCAGACGAGGCGGCCACGCGCGGCCAGCAACTCCGCGTTGAGGATGGCTGCGCCCGCCGCGCCACGCACGGTGTTGTGGCTGAGCGCGACGAAGCGATAATCCAGCACCGCATCGCGCCGGATGCGACCGACGGTGACGCTCATTCCCCGTCCGGCGTCGCGGTCGAGTCGCGGCTGCGGGCGGTCGGGTTCGTCGCGCACGACGATGGGGCGCGCGGGCGCGGAGTGGAGTTTGAGTTCCTGCGGGAGCGCGCGAAACGAAGCGAGCGCGTCCGTTAATTCTTCCAACTCAACCGGGCGCGCGAACTTGACGCGCAACGCCGCGAGGTGTCCGTCCGACACGTTGACGCGGTGACACTGCGCGCTCACGCGCATCTCTGCGGGTTCGACGCACGCGCCTGCCATGCGTCCCAAAATCTTCAACGTCTCGCTCTCAATCTTCTCCTCTTCGCTTGCGATGTAGGGCAGCACGTTATCCAACACGTCGAGCGAGGCGACGCCCGGATAGCCCGCGCCGGACAAAGCCTGCAACGTCGTCGCAATGCACGACTCGATGCCGAAACGCGCATGGAGCGGTGCCAGCGCGAGCGCGATCATGATGGTCGAGCAGTTCGGGTTGGTGACGAGGAAGCCGCGCTCGTAGCCGCGCTTTCGCTGTTGCGTCTCGATGAGCGCGAGATGCTCATGGTTGATCTCCGGGATCAGGAGCGGCACGTCCTCATCCATGCGAAAGGCGGAGGAGTTGCTGATGACGGGGTAGCCCGCGCGTGCGAAAGCGTCTTCCGCCTCGCGCGCCATCTCGCCGGGCAGGCTGGAAAAGATGAGGTCGCAATCGAGCGGCGGAGCGGGCGCGGAAACTTTCAGCGCGGCCACACGCGCCGGACACTCTCCGGCGAGACGCCACGCGCACGCTTCCCTGTAAGTTTTCCCCTGCGAACGATCCGACGCCGCCAGCGCGTTCACTTCAAACTGCGGGTGGCCTTCCAGCAGTTCGATGAAACGCTGCCCGACCGTGCCCGTCGCACCCAATATGCCGACGCGAAATTTTTTACTCATAGAAAATCTCCAGACAGGAAGAGCGGAGGCCGGAGCTTGAAGTTTAGAAAGAATCTGCCCCGGTCTTTCACTGATCTCTAACTTCTAACCTTTAACCTCTAACCTTTAACCTCTAACCTTTGGCCTCTGCTTTTAACGCTTCCTTGATTCGCTTGACACCTTCCGCGAGCAGTGGCGTCTCGGCGCAGAAGGAGAGACGCAAGTAGCCTTCGCCCTCTGTGCCGAAGGCGGAACCGGGGACGGTGATGACGCCGTGCTCAAGCAGCCGCTCCGCCACCTCCAGAGAACTTCCGTGTGCGCTCACGTCGAGCATCAGATAGAACGCGCCATCGGGCGCAACCGCCGCCAAGTTCAACTCGCGCGCGATGAGCGACAGGAGTTCGTCGCGGCGCGTGCGAAAGATGCGGCGCGTCTCTTCGCGCGCGGCGGCGGCCTCCACCGTCCACGCGGCGAGCGCGGCCTTTTGCGAGACGGTCGAAGCGCAGGTCGTGACATAACCGTGCAGGACGAGCGCGCTCTTGACGACCTCCGGCGCACCGCACATCCAGCCGACCCGCCATCCCGTCATGCTCATAGATTTCGAGAGGCCGCCGACGACGATGGTGCGGCGCGCAGGCGTGTGCTCGGAGATGGATGCCGGGCGCACATCGCCGAAATAGATCTCTCTGTAAATCTCGTCGCTGATAACGTAAGCGTCGCTGTCGCGAAGCGCACCGGCTATCGCCTCAAGTTCCTTTGGCGCGAGCGTGCGCCCGGTCGGGTTTGAAGGGCTGATGCAGACTACGACTTTCGTGCGCGGCGTGAGACGACGACGAAAGTCTTCCGCGTCGAACGCGAACCCGCCGCTCGCGGGCAGGCGATAAAAGATCGGACGCCCTCCGGCCATTCGGACGATGGTCGGGTAGGCGACGAAACCGGGATCGGGCAGGAGCACCTCGTCGCCTTCGTCCACGAGCGTCATCAGTGCGAGATAGAGAGCCTCTTGCGACCCGGCTGTGATGATCACGTTGTCGGGCGTCGTGCCTGTCCCCGACGCCGAAAGTTGCGTGTAGTCTGCGGCGACGCGTTCGCGCAGAGCGGGCAGACCGGCATGTGAAGTGTAGCCGTTCTGTTCCTCCTGAATGACGCGCACGGCGGCGCGGCGAATCACTTCGGGCGTCGGCAGGTCTGGTTCGCCGAGGCCGAGATTGATGCTCCCTGCGCGCGCGCGGTCGAAGAGCTGGCGAATCATGCTCTTCTCGATGCCGCGCAGGCGGCGCGCGGGCTGAAAATCGTGTGCGGCGTTGAAGTTGCTTTCCATCAAAATAGTTCGATTGAGATGTGCGGCGTGACCGCGACGCGAATCCCGTACGGCAGAGGCGAGACGCCGTCGTAGCGGCTGCCGAAACTTTTAGCTGGCGCGAATTCGAGCATCTCGCGCCCGTTCTTATGGCTGACGTATCGCGCTCCGGCGCAGTTCAGCAGGCGCACCTGTAAGACGGGCGATTCGATGCCCTCCCGGTACAAGTCGAAATAAACGTCGCCGTCATACTGGAAAACGCTCAACTCCAAACGCAGTCCGTCCTTCGAGACTTTGAAGAAATGAGCCGTCTCATATTCTTCGACCTTCGGGATAACTCCGAGGCACTCGATAAACTCGTACTCGTTCCAAACCAGCATCGGCGTTCGACCTCAACGCAGGTAGTCCTCCAACTGCACGGCGCGGTCTGTCTTCTCGTCTCGATATTTGACGATCACGGGCGCGTAGAGCGACAGCCCCCACTCGCGCCCGCGCTCGCTCGTGACGGCGCGCGAGCCGGGAACGACCACTGCGCCCGCAGGGATTTCGAGCGGCGCATCCTCCGTGCGGCGATAGACCTGTTCGCGTACGAGATCATAGACGGGCGTGGAGCCTGTCAGGATCGTGCCCGCCGCGAGCACCGCGCGCTCGCGCACAATCGCGCCTTCGTAGATGCCGCACCCGCCGCCGACGAGCACGTCGTCTTCGATGACGACCGGGGATGCGCCGACGGGTTCGAGCACGCCGCCCACCTGCGCCGCCGCCGACAGGTGCACGCGCTTCCCCACCTGCGCGCACGAACCGACGAGCGCGTGGCTGTCAATCATCGTCCCCTCATCGACGTATGCGCCGACGTTGACGTACATCGGCGGCATGCAGACGACGCCCGGCGCGAGATATGCGCCGTCGCGGACGCTCGATCCGCCGGGCACGAGTCGAACGCCGTCGGTCGTCGTGAATTGATGGACCGGGTAAGTGTCTTTATCGAAGAAGCGGAGCGTGTGATCGCGCGGCGACATGTCTGCGAGCGTGCCTATGCGAAAGCCCAAGAGGATGCCGCGCTTGACCCACGCGTTGACCTTCCACGAGCCGTCTGCGTCGCGTTCAGCCGCACGCGCCTCGCCCCGGTTGAGCGCGCTTTTGAATTCGGCGAACAGGGCAAACTCTGCTTCCGTAAAACTGCTGCCCGCCTCTTTCGCCGCGAGCGTTTCGATGCGTTCACGCAAAGTTGTCATCAAGCGTTTCCCTCGACAAATTCCCTCAAGCCTGCGAAACCTGCAACAGCCCGAGTTCAGCCAGCACCTCACGCACGCGCGCACGCGTCTTCTCCTGAACGGGCACGAGCGGCAATCTGAAATTCTCTTCCAGCAGGTTCAACATGTGCATGGCCGCCTTCACCGGACCCGGACTCGACTCGATGAAGTTTACTTCCATCAAAGGCAACAGGCGGAAGTGTAACGCACGCGCCTCCTCCCAACTTCCGGCGAGCGCGAGTTCGCACAGCCGCGACATCAACTCCGGCGTCTCGTTCGACGCGACGGAGATCAATCCGTCCGCGCCGAGCGCGAGCATCGGCAGCGTCAACGCATCGTCGCCCGAAAGCACGCGAAAATTTTCGGGACGCTCGCGCAGTATCGACATGATCTGCGAGAGGTCGCCGGAGGCTTCTTTGACGGCGACGATATTCTCCACGTCGCGCGCGAGCCGGAGCGCGGTCGGGGCGGTGATGTTCGAGGCAGTGCGACCCGGCACGTTGTAGATGACGACGGGCAAACCGGCCACCGCTTCGGCTACCGCGCGAAAGTGCGCGTAGAGTCCCTCCTGCGTCGGCTTGTTGTAGAAGGGCGCGACGACGAGCACGGCGTCCGCTCCGATCTCTCTCGCCGCGCGGGCGTATTCAATCGCGGCGGCGGTCGAGTTGCTGCCCGTGCCCGCGATGACGCGCGCTTCACGCCCGCGCGCGGCTTCGACCGTCAGGCGGATCACGAGGCGGTCTTCTTCCTCCGTCAGCGTCGCGCTCTCGCCGGTCGTGCCGCACGGCACGAGCAGGCGCACGCCGCCCGCGATCTGTCGCTCGACGAGAGCCGTCAGCCGTTCCTCGTCAATCGCCCCGCCCCCCTTGAAAGGCGTCACCAACGCCGTCGCGCACCCGCGCAGCCATTCAACTTTGAGTGTCATCGCTACCTCTCTCAAGCAGTGACAAGTGACGGGTGAGGAGAAAGAAAAGTGATGAGTGATGAGTAATGAGTGATGAGTAAAAACCCAAGACTTGTCTTTCACTCATCACTCATTACTCATCACTCATCACTCATCACTCATTACTCATCACTTCTTACTTGTCACTTGTCACTATCTTGTCTATCACGTCGGAAAATTCGTAAACGCCGTGTCTGTCTTTGAGCCAGCGCGCGGCGAGGAGGCTGCCGGAGGCGAAGCCTTCGCGGGTGCGCGCGGTGTGCGTCAGAGTGATCTGGTCTGCCGCCGCGTCGAAGCCGATGGTGTGTGTGCCGGGGATGTGCCCGGCGCGCGTGCTGGCGACGGGGATGTCGCGCGCAAGGTGCGCGGCCAACACGTCGCGCAGCTTGAGAGCCGTGCCGGAAGGCGCGTCGCGTTTGCGCGCGTGGTGCGCCTCTTCGATGAAGGGCGCGTAATCGGTCGCGGCGAAGAGTTCGGCGGCGCGTGCGACGATGCGGTAGAAGAGATTGACGCCGATGGAGAAGTTCGCGCCGTAGAGAAGCGCGCCATTGTGAGATGCGACGATGCGACGCGCCTCCGCTTCGTGCTCGTTCCAGCCGGTAGTGCCTTCAACCAGCGGGACGCCCGCGCGCGCCGCCGCTTCGATGTTTTTGAGCACCGCGCCCGCGACGGAGAAGTCTATCGCCGCATCGTGGCCGCGCAAGGCTTCGGAGAGTTCGTCCGGCGACAGAGAAGAGTCGCGCGAAGTAAACACGCGTGCGACTTCGTGCCCTTCCGTCTCCGCGAGCGCGCGGACGAGTTTGCCCATCGCGCCATTGCCGATAATGGCGAGTCTCACTTGAGTGACGCTCCTTGAACAGCCGTGTCTTGCCCCGGCACCGATTGCCCTTCGCTCTCCGCGTCGCTACTGCTGCGGCGCGCGAGCAACTCGCGTGCGAGCCGGACGTAGAGTTCGACCGAACGGGTCAGTTCATCCTTGCCGATGCGCTCGCCTGCGGTGTGCGCGTCGAGGATGGAACCTGCGCCGAGCAGGAGCGGCGTGCCCCAGTTCGGGAGATAGGGAATGTCTGTGGTGAAGCGCACCACCTCGCGCGCAAACCCTTCCGGCGCGTAGAGGCGCACGGGTTCGGCAACCGAGAGATACTCTATTTGCGCGCGCCCCGCGACCGTGCGCTCAAGTTCTGCTTTGACGCGCGCCGATTCGGCGACGAGGCGGATTTGCAGTTCGGCGGAGGCTGCGGCGGGGATGACGTTGGGACGCGTGCCGCCTTCGATGGTTCCGATGTTGCAGGTGGTTGCGCCGAAGAAGTCGTCCTGCGGCCACGCGCTGCGGCGCACGTCTTCGAGCACGTCGAGCAGGCGTTCGATGGCCGAGTCGCCGTGTTCGGGATAAGCGGAGTGGGCGGCGCGGCCTACGGTGCTGAGCCGGAGGCGCAGAGAGCCTTTCGATCCGGCGGCGAGCCTGTTTTCGGTCGGCTCGCCGTTGATGAGATAGGCGCAGGTGGAGGCGAGCGGGTGTGCGTTCGCGGCGCGCGCGCCGAGGCTGCCGAGTTCTTCATCCACGGTGAAGAGCAGCCCCACCTCTTCGACTCCTTCAAGACGGAGACGTTCGGCGGCGAAGATTTGCGCGGCGATGATGCCTTTCGCGTCGCAGGAGCCGCGCCCGTAAATGTACGTCTCGTCTTCGCTCGAAGTGATGACGGGCGGCACCGTGTCGATGTGCGTGGAGAAGAAGAGGCGCGGCGCAGTTGAAGCCGTAGCGATGATGTTGGCGCGTTGCGGCGCGACCTCTTGAAGTTCGACCCGGTAGCCCAACTTTTCGAGATGCGCGGCGAGAAATCGTGTGGCCGCGTCCTCTTCGCCGCTCGGCGAAGGAATGTCTATGAGCCTGCGCGTGAGGGCGAAGAGATTCATTGCGAGACGCCCTCCCTGCGCTGGAAGAGCGGCGCTAACTCCTGCGTGTCGCACTCGAAGAGCGAGGCGTGCAGGAGTCGCACCGTCTCTTCCACGTCGCGTTCGGCCACGACGAAAGTGAGATTGACGTTTGACGCGCCCTGCGAGATGAGCAGGACGTTGATGTCGCGCAGCGTGCTGAAGATGCGTGCGGCGATGCCGGACGTGTAGCGAAGTTCTTCGCCGACGATGCAGACGACCGCGAGATTGGTTTCAACTTTAACTGCCGCGATGGCTCGTAAGTCTTTGATGATCTCGTCAATCGTCGAAGTGTCTTCGAGCGAGAGCGAGACGGAGACTTCGGAGGTGGTGACGATATCGACGATGGTGCGGTGGCGTTCGAAGACTTCGAAGAGGGCGCGCAGGAAACCGTATGCGCCGAGCATGCGCGCGGAGGTGATGTGGAGAACGGTGATCCCTTTTTTGTGCGCGATGGCTTTGACGGTGCGCGGCGACATCTCCGCGTCGAAATAGACGCCCGTGCCCGGATGATCCGCGTCGCGCGAATTGCAGATGCGCACGGGGATGCTGCGAATGACGGCGGGCAGGATCGTCTTCGGGTGGATGACTTTCGCGCCGAAGTAGGCGAGTTCCGCCGCTTCCGCGAAAGAGAGGCTGGGGATGGTGCGCGCGTGCGCGACGACGCGCGGGTCTGCGGTCAGGACGCCGTTCACGTCCGTCCAGATTTGAATTTCACGCGCACCGATTCCCGCGCCGATGAGCGCAGCCGTGTAGTCGGAACCGCCGCGCCCGAGCGTGGTCGTCTGCCCGCCGGGCGTCGAGCCGATAAAGCCGCCGAGCACCGGAATCCGCCCCGCATCGAGCAGGGGTGAGAGTTCGGCGCGCGTGTGTCTGTAAGTCTCTTCATTCGCGGGCGTGGCGCAGCCGTGATCTTCGTTGGTGATGATGCAGCGGCGCGCATCGACGTAGGCGGCGGGGAGCGCGCGTTCGGAGAGGACGGCGGCGAGTAATCTGGCCGAGAGACATTCGCCGTAAGAGACGATCTGATCTTGCAGCGACGGGCGCAGTTCGCGCGCAGCGCGCTCGACGCGCTTGAGCAGTTCTGCGAGCGTGCGTTCGGCGCTGGCGAGTTCGACAAAAAACTCATCGCGTGCGCCTGCGGGCAGAGTGCGTGCGACGAGCAGGTGGCGTTCAAAATGTTCTTCGAGCGAGCGGCGCGCGGCCTCTGCGTCGCCCGCCGCTGCCATCTCGACGCCCGCCAGCAGCGCGTCCGTCACGCGGCTCATGGCAGAGACGACGACGACGGGACGCTCCTTCCTGCGCGCGCCCACGATGCGCGCCACACGCGCAAACGCCTGCGCGTCTTCGACGGACGTGCCGCCGAACTTCATCACGATTGCTTGATCAGCCAATATCTTTCACTCATCCGGCGCGACGCAGCGCGCTCGACGGGGACGACTCAGAATGTTCGATCAATTTAGAGGGGGCGGAGCATTATAAGGCATGAAGCGCGTCCACTGATACGCGCGGGCGTCCTGCGGGCAAAATCCGTGGCAAAAATTATTAAGGCCGGACGCGTGCGCCCGGCCTTTGAGTTGATTACTGGGAGACAGGGACTCGAACCCCGAAAGCCTGATCCAGAGTCAGGTGTGATACCATTTCACCATCTCCCAACAGCGATGATGGACAAAATTAACGTGCGGGCGCGGCGGTTGTCAACCGCGCCTCCGAGCGGCTTGGCAGGGACAGTCGGGCTAGTATCTGGAATTTGGCGGTTGCGACTAAAGGAGACTCGAACCGTGAGGTGGTCGAGCCTCCTCGCACCGTTAGGCTTGTCCTACTTACCGGTTGCCTTCTTCTCTGCTCCCTTACTCTGGTATTCGACCTTTTTACCTGAGCGGGCTTCGAGAATCGGCAGGATGGTGCGTACCATGTCCTTGTTGATTTTGAAGACGGCGACCTGATCTTTCCCCTCGTCGTCTTTGAATCCAAGTGTCAGGAAGTGATTCTGCTTCTTTGAAAAGAGCGTGAGCAGTCCGAGGGGGCCAAGCAGGATGGTGGTAGCAACAGCAGCTCCAACTCTACGACCCGACTTCTGCCCGTACTCTATATCAAGGAAGTTGGCGTAAGGGATGTGCACTACTTGGCCTTTGCCATAGAGGAATTGCAGGTCTTTTTCATCAGTGGTGATGAGTTTCCCTTTTACCTCCTTTTTGGCGTCTTTGAAGGCGACCATTGTGCCGCCGTAATAAGAAGCACTGTCGGATTTGGCGAAGGCAGTTGTTGTGCCTAAAGTTAAAGAGAAGACGAGTATCAGCGAGATTATTTTTAACATGAACTGCCTTTCGATGGAGGGTGAGAGTTCGGGGTTGGTGGTCGGACACCTCAGTAAAGAACTGAAGCGCAGAATTGACGCGATGGGTGTTATTTGATGGGGCGAGCTGGCGAGCGTGTTGAGGAACATGCTCGCCAGCTCGGAAAATTTTTTAAACTACTGCTTCCTCTTCTTCTTCGACGAGATACGGCGACACCTTCACGGGCTTCTCGTCGGCGTCCTCGGCGAGGATGGCCTGCACGATGGGGAGCGAGAGCGAGTGCTTCTTGGGGATGCCGGGGACTTCCTTGCCTTTGGCATAGACAGCGTGGCGTCCGTGCTCTTCGTACCACTCGGCGAGTCCGGCGGTCTTGTGCATGTTCTCGATGATCTGTCGCCAGCCGACGCCCGTGTTGTAGGCGCAGAACGAAATCTCGCCTTCCTGCGTGCCGTAGGGGATAACGCACATCTCCGTGCGGCGGAAGTCGTAGTTGAACAGGTCTTGGAACCACATGCCTTCGACGCAGAGGACGCGCCACGCATCGTTCGGGTCTTCCGAACCGTGTTGCGTCTTCATGCGGTCGTTGCGATCCGAGTTCGAGTTGGTGGAAGACGGCTTGAAGAGATTGATGATCTGCGAAATGGGGAAGCCTTCGGGCGCGCTCTTGGCGTCGAAGTTGCGCATGATGGTCATGGCGAGTTGCGCCATCGAGAGTTTCGCGCCGCGCGCCGTGTCCGTGATGACGGCCACATCCTTCATGAACTGCTCGTAGTTGAAGAACTTGAAGAGCGGCGTCCATGCGCCGGTGTGGCGGTTGACGACCATCAGCGTGAACACGCCGCAGTTCGGGTGACAGTTACAACTCGACCAGCCCCACGGCGCATCCGCGCCTTGCAGCATATCCATCACGGAGGTGAAGGCCGAATAGGACGAGAGCGGGAACCAATCGCGCAGGGCTTTCAAGTCTCCGCCGAGTTGCGTTTCGAGGTCGGTCGCCATGTCTGCGAGCGTGTAACGCTGCTTGATGCGCACGTCGTCGGGCACGTCTTCGTCGCGCCCCGTGAAGGAGACGGGCTGGAAGGCGATGGTCTGAACCTTGTCGATGTTCTTCGCGGCGAACTCGACGATCTGGCCGATGGCATCGTTGTTGATCGTATTCACGATGGTCGTCACGAGCGTGACCTTGATGCCGACTTCCGCGAGGTTCTCGATGGCCTTCTGCTTCACGTCGAAGAGATTGCCGACGCCCCTGTGCTTGTTCTTCTCTTCGCTCACGCCGTCGAATTGCAGGTAGACGCCGTGCTGCCCGGCCTCTTTCGCCTGACGGCAAAACTCTATGTCTTCGGCGAAGCGGATGCCGTTCGTCGCGGCAAGGATGCGGTAGAAGCCGACCTTCTTCGCGTAAGCGACGGCTTCGAGATAGTAGGGCGAAAGCGTCGGCTCGCCGCCGGAGAAGAGGATGATGACCTGACGCTTCGGTTTGAAGGAGACGGCGCGGTCGAGAATCGCCTTCGTGTCTTCATACGTCGGCTCGTGCACGTAGCCGACCTGGTTGGCGTCCATGAAGCACGGGTTGCACATCATGTTGCAGCGGTTCGTGAGGTCAACCGTCAACACGGCGCCGCGCCCGAACTTGATGTCTGACGTGCCGTGACGATGGACGTGCGCGTCTTCCGCCGCGCGAAAATCGCGCCCGTAGAAAAGCGACTCGATGCGTTGCAAAAACTCCGGACTCGTCGCCATCACATCCACGAACTCGCCGTGCTTGACGCAGGTTTTTTTCATCAGGATGCGCCCGTCTTCTTCGACGATCTGCGCTTTGATTTCGCCCGGATGCTCGTGCATCAAAGTCTCCAGAGGCGTCTGGCCGGAGATGACGGCCTCGCGCACTTCCTTGACGCAGGTTGGGCACAAACTGTCCGTCTCACGCGGGAAGCCGAGCGGCGGCGCGGTCTTCTCGTAAGATTTCAGGAGCGGCCCCGGCGCCCACTGCGGGCGAATCGCTTCGCCTTCCGGCAGCGCACGATTCACGGACTGAAACACCTTCCACGCCGCATTCGATAAGTTCGAAATAAGCGTCGAGCTTTTCACCCCGCTGAATTTGCTTCTCACCGATTCGTTACGGCGAAATTGATCGCTAAACACTAGACGTTCATCCTCCGGGAGTTAATTGCACGCGTCAACTTTGATGCTTGAAGTTTTAGGAAAGTCGCCGGACTCTTAACGCGTGGCTCATGCAAGACCATCGCCCGCGCCGATTCGCGTTGAGACGCAGGCCAACCGCCAGACGACGCGCTATGATAAAGGCATCCGCCCGTAAAGACAAGACAGCAGAAGCACTTGGCGACGCTGCGCCCTGTTGTTTGGTTTCGCTCAGCGCACTTTAACGAGGAACACGTCCCACGCCCAACGTGTAACTCTCGCGCCCTGCGCATCATTCAACTTCGCACGATAGCGAAACTCGTTGCCCTGCCCGTCCACCCGCTTCGACTCCTTAAGTACGACAGGCGCAGGCTCAACACACTCAACGACGGCAAATTGTGCAACTTCGTGGCCTCTGAGATGCCGTTGTGTTTGGTGTCCTGCCACAGCCGCAAACGAGAGTAGACGGGGTCTTGTTGATCAATCAGTCCGTCTCCGTCTCCATTGCCGCCGTTAGTCGTCCAATCATAGACGGAGAGGGCGCGGAAGCCGTTGCGCTCTTGCCCTGCGGGCGGCGGGGGTTGCGGCGTGTAGTTGCCGAAGGGTTCTGCTGCCTGTCCTGACCTCTTGTGAGTCCGGGCAGCGGTTGATATTTAAAGAGACCGCCACGCGCGCCTCTCGCATGACGGTCTCGTGGCATGGCCGCTTCACCGGACTCGGCCACACCTTCGGGATGCCCACCTCATCCCGAATCCTAAAGAATTATTAAGAATTATGCAGACTTTTCGGCCAGCAGGCGCGCCACCGCCTCGACCAGTCGCGCCATGTCCTGCGGCTTACGTAGAAAAGCGTCCACCCCCGCACGCCGCGCATTCTCCTCACAGTCACTCGCCGAAAACATGATGATGGGCGTTTGCCTGCGATGCGGCAGACCCCGCGCACGCCGCACAAGCTCAATGCCGCTCGCGCCCGGTAACTCGTTATCAAACAAGAGCAGGTCGTAACGCGTCTCCCCCGCCAACTGGTGCAGCGCGTCCACCCCGTCGGCGCAAGTCTCGACCGTCCACCCCTCCTCACACAGCGTCTCCCTAACCGCCTCCGCGAGTTGCCCGTTATCCTCAACATGCAGAATCACGACCGACCGCGCCGCTTTCTCTCCCGCCTGCTCCCGCGCCCGACACGGATCGAGCGCACGGATAATGCTCCGCTTCCGCGGCACAATAGGCGTCCGCACATGCAGCAAATGCTTATGCCTATTCTTGAGCAGCGACACCAGACTCTGATGATGCTTAACACCAAGCAACTGCGCCGCCCTCGACACCATCCCGTCCGCATCCTTCAACGCACGCTCAATCAAATGCGACTCATAACGGCGCACCGCATCCTTAAAAGAAAACCCCGTCCAGTCATGCGGTGTCGGCGACAAGTGAGTCGAGAACAACACCCGCCGCGCACACGCGCACAGCCGCTTCAGGTTCGCCATGTTCTGCGACTTGCCCAACAACTCATCCGCGCGCACATATATCTCACTCAACTCCGACCGGGACAAATGCGACCCACACTCCTCAATAATCGTCATCGCCGCCTGCCCCGCACTCTCAAGATCACCCGCCTCCTCAGCCACCTTGATCGCTTTTTTCAGTGCCTCATACGCATTCCCCGCGCGACCCAGCCGCGCCAACGCAATCCCATGAGTTATCAACGCCTCGACGTACAACGAGTGCTCATCACCCTTTTCCAGCACTCGCACCGCCGAATTCGCCAACTTCTCAGCTTCCACCTCTCGGCGTTGCTTCAACAGAACTTTAGCCCGCGTCTCATCCACCTGCGCCAGATGAACTCTGTCCTTGAGACTCGTAAACAGTGCTTGCGCCCTGTCAAGATGCTCATGTGCTTCCGCGAACCTACTGATAGTGCCGTATAAAAAACCTAAATTATTTTCAACGCAAGCCTGATAACGTGCGTGCCCAACCTTCTCGAAATAGAAGCCCGCCGCCGTATATTCCATGAGTGCGCGATCTATATAATCCTCGCGATATTCCGCTGCAACGAGATAGTTCAACACATTAGCGAATCCATTATG
>DASWNS010000134.1:0-7835 GCA_036399115.1 Pyrinomonadaceae bacterium
ATTGGTTCGGCGCAGTTTCCGGGTTATGGCTCGCGGCGGAGCACGGCGCGATCATGCGCTCGCCGGAGACGATGCGTTGGGAACTTTATCACCCGACCTACACGAGCGATTGGAAGGAGCAGGTCTTCCCCGTGCTCGAACATTTCATGGACCGCACGCCCGGCAGTCTTATCGAAGAGAAAGAGTTTTCGCTCGTCTGGCATTACCGTATGGCCGACCCGGAGTTTGGCGAATGGCTCGCCAACGAACTCGTCGCCAATCTCGAACAGATGCTCGCCGACACGGAACTGCGCGCCTATCGCGGCAACAAGATCGTGGAAGTGAAACCGGGATGGGCGAACAAGGGCGAGGTGCTCGCGCGACTCACCGAAGCAACCCCCCAAGCCGGGTTCTGTCTCGCCGCAGGCGACGACCGCACCGACGAAGATCTCTTCGCGCGTCTCTCGGCAGACGCCTGGACAGTCCACATCGGCGAACGCCGCACGCGCGCCAAATATTGTCTACCGAACTCCGACGAGTTGCGCCAATTGCTCACGCGCTTCGCCGACGGCCAACGCGTGCGCGAGAGCCACGCCGGATGAACCGTTTGCGGCAGGCGGACGCGCTCACCCGCCCGTGTACTCTTCCTCCGTTTCTCTGATCGGGTGGCTGCGTGCCAGTTGCTTGAGCGCGGCGGTTTCGCGGATGCGGCGTGCGTAAAAGTCGCTTTCGTTGCGCGCGTCGAAGCGTGCGGCGAGAGTTTGCGCGTGTTGCAGAAACCATGCGGCGAGGCGTGTTGTCCGGTACGCGCCGCTCTCTTCATAAACTTCGAGGGGACGCGGCAAGCGCAGTTTTAAAGTTTCGCGCCCGCCTTCGTGCAGGGCGTCGAGCAGGAGCCACGAAGCGATGTAGTAGTCGAACTTTGCAGCGAGGTCGGCGAGCGAGGAAGCGTCCGGGAGGTGCTTCTCGAAGATTCTCACGGCGCGGTCGAAGTTCTCAGTCAGGACGAGAAAGGCGAGATGGTCGGCGACGCTGGAGACGTAGCCCTTGCTCCCGCGTGCGATGAGACGATAGCCCTGCAAGTGCAGGCTCACGGCCTCGTCCATGCGACCGAGACGCAGCAGCGGCAGCAACAGATTCGCAAAAGTGATATGCGGAACTGAATCGCAGCGCAGGCGGCCTTGAATGATCGGCGCGGCGAGACTGACGGCCTCCGCGTCTCTGCTTTGACGCAGCGCGAAGGAAACCTCTTCGTCGAGTTCGCAGGCGGCGCAATCGCTCGCAAGGTCGCGGTATGTCTCCTGCGACTTGCGGAAAAACTCCCCGGCCTTCGTCTCATCCCAGAACTTATAGATGCGATTGCGGAGCATGTAGTTCGGGCGCAAAGAATAACCTGCGCGCCGGTAACGCGCGGCCATGTCGTCGAGCATCTCCTCGATCTGCGCCTTGCTGATCTGCGGGAAGCTCGTGACGTTGTTCAGAATCCACTTGTACATCCACAGCAGCAGCCATTCGTCTATGCCCTCCGCTGCGCCGCGCCGGTCGAACTGCGCGAGACACCACGAGTAGGCGACGAGAGCCTTCTCCGGCGCGCCGCCGAAGGTCGCGGCGTTGATGAGAAGCTCGCGCGCATCGTAAGCGAGTGAGAAGTCGCCGCAGATGTCTGCGAGGCGCACGGCCTCTTCGAGCAGCATGATCTTCGAGTCGCCCTCTTCCAGTTGATAGGAGCGGTCGATGATCTCTCTGACCTGTTCGGGCGTTACGGCGTTCATCGTTATTGCACCCAGCCCCCTTCCACTTCCACGCCCCATTCGAGCAGGCCGAGCAGCCCGTCGTTCAACAGCGACATCTCTTTCGCGTTGAGCGGGCGATGGCTGAGCAGGAGCGACTGCACGTAGAGCATTTGAATCGAAAGCTGCAAGAGCGTCTCGTCGCGCATCCGGCTCAACTTGTAGACGAGCGGGTTGTCGTAGTTGAAGCACAGAGAAGCGAACGCATCGCCCGGCAACTCCTTCGTGAGATTGCCGAGCACGTTCGACCAGAGCGGCGCGGAGATCTCGCGCGCCTGTTCGATGGAACGATGAAAGTTGACTTCGCTCGACGCGTTGTAGAGCGCGGGCAGTTCGCGCGGCGAAAACTTGCGCATCTCCGTGGCGCAGTTGAACGGGCGCAGCACGCGATCCGCGAAGCGTGTGAAATCAGCGGTGCGCTCCTGCTCGTCGAGCGTCAAAAATTCGAAGCTGTGCATGAGGCTTGTGGAGTCAACCGCCTCGACGGGCGTGGACGGGAAGAGTTCGGAGTGGCGTGCGAGCAAGTCCGCGTCGTGGACGTATCCGGCGTTGATCACGATGAGCGATTGCGAAGCGGCGACGCGCGCGATCTGCCGGAACTGGTCGAGATCGGGCACGTAGCGCAGCACGCGGTTCTGCTTCTTATATTCGCCGAGCGTCAACTGCCCCGCGTTCGTCTCAAACGGCAGCCAGTCGATGAAGAGCCGGTAAAACTCTTCGTCGTCCACGGCGAGCGCCTTGATCGAGAGGAAGTGGAGCGAGATCAATTTTTGCAGGCGTTGCGGCTGCTCCTGCGCCAGTTCGACGAGGTAGGCGCGCAGGCAGCGACCGAGCGCGCCGCGCGTTAAGCTCAACGCTTCGTCTTCGTAGAAACTCTCGCGCGAAGCGGTCGGGCGCAATTCGTTCGCGTTGACGACGCACTTGACGAAGAAAGCCCAACCGGGCAGCAAGCCTTCCGCGTTCTCCGAGACGAGCATGTTTTTCAGGTAGACCTTGTGCGTCCTTTTCGTGGCGAGGCTCGGCGAAAACGGCAGCACGAAGGCGACGCCCTGCACGTCGCCCACCTGCGAGCGCAGCGGAACGTAATCGAAGAACGTGAGGTCGAAAGTCTCGCGCCCGTAGGCGAGATAGGCGGCGCGCTCATCCTGCGCGTCGTCGAAAGTTCGCTTCCAGGGCGGCTGCTCTTCGTTGACGGGCAGGGGCGCGCCGTCGCCCGCCGCGAGCGTGATCGGGTAAGGCAGCAGGCTCCCGTAATGACGCGCCATGCGGCGCACCGCCTGCGGCTTGAAGTACTCTTCGCTGCCCGCCTTGCAGCGCAGGTACACGCGCGTGCCCGGCTCCGTCTCTTCTTCGAGTTGCCTGATGGAATAAGTGCCGTCGGCACGACCGCGCCACTCCATCGTGCGCGCCGCTGCGCCTTTCGCCGAACGCGTGACGACGACGATCTCGTCGCTCACGACGAAGCAGGAGAGGAGGCCGATGCCGAACTGCCCTATGTAATCGGTGCGCTGCGTTGCCAGATCGCCGCGCTTCGAGGTCTGGCCGATGGTGGCGAGAAAGCCGTGTATCTCCTCTTCGTTTAAACCGATGCCGTTATCTTCAAAGACCAGCGAGGGCTGGCCGCCGCCCGGCGCATCGAGCACGCGGATGCGGATCGCGCCCTCGTGTGCAGGCTCTACGTAGTGGCGCGTGAGGATGGCGTCCACACCGTTTTGGAGCAGTTCGCGGACGTAGATTTGCGGGCTGCTGTAGATGTGGTTCGAGAGCAGATCAATGATGCCGCCCAGATTGATTTGAAACTTGTAGTCCACCATTCACCTCTCGAAAATTCCCGCCCGCTAATTTTAAGCAAGTCCGCTAGTCAGGCCGGTAAGGTCTGACGGCGAAATCGCGTAGCGTGATCGTGTAACTCCGGCGCGCTCCCGTCGTGACGAACTCGACGATTGACTCGCAAGCGACGGCGACCGTGAGCGTGACGAGATTGCGCGCCAGCGGGTAGTCGCAAACGTCATCCTGCGCCGCAGAGGGCACGCGATAAACTTCGTTCCAGATCACTTCCGCGTAGTCGCCCACGAGTCCCGCGTGCAGGCAGGGCACGCCCGCCGTCGCAGAATATTCCTTCAATACGCGCCGCGATGCGCTGTTGTCAAACGCGTCAACGACGAGCGCGCTCCCGTCCAGCAACTTCGACGCGTTCGCCCCCGTCAACTCGACGCTCCGCGCATCCACCTCGACGCCGAGAGCGCGATACAGAGCGTTCGCCAGCATCCGCGCCTTGAACGCGCCCGCCTCCGAGCGATAGAAAGGCTGGGTTGAGAGATTGCGTTCCTCGATGCGGTCGCGGTCAACGACGCGCAACCGCTTGAACCCCGTGCGCGCGAGGCTCTCCGCGATGTTCGCGCCGAGCGCGCCCGCCCCGCACACCGCCAGAGGAAACTCGCCGAGGCGCGCCATCAACGCGGGCGTGCGATAAAGTTGTTCGTGATAGAGACTGTTCATCGCAAAAATTCCACACGCGTTCCGGCGCGCATTCTTCGTGCGCGCGTCGCGTTCAATCGAGCGCTCTCAGGTCGGGTTCGAGCCAACGCATGCGCGCTTCCCAAGAGAGCAGACGCTCGCGTCTGTAGTATTTGAACGGAAAGTTTTTCCCGCCGCACGCCGCCGTCAAACCGCCGGACAGTTCGGCGAGAGTTTGCGTCTCGCCCGCGCCGTCGAGATAGCGGCGAATTGCGCGTATGTAAAAGAGCGTGATGGTTTCATGGTAGCCGCCGTCCTTCGTCATCTCCACGCCGCGCGACGAATTGTAGCGTTGAATTCCTTCGCGTATGAGCCGCGTCGCTTCCGCGTCCGTATGGCACGTGAGATACCAGAGCGCGACCGTCAAATGCGCCTCGTGCGTCCAACGCTCCCCCGGCAGCGTGCAGGCTTCAAATTCACGCACCAGACGCTCCACTTCACACGCGCGCTCTGCCAACGACGCCCCGCCGCGTTCGTCTTCCAAGATAGACATCGCCGCCCTCTCTAATCGTAGTCCCAACCTTTTTCCACCACGCCGACGAGCGATTGCAGGTCGAAGTCGCGGTCGTAACCGCTCAGGCAGATGCCCGCGCTGACGACCGTGAGATCGCGTTTGGCGACGGTCGAAACGTGCTCCTCGCCGCCGCGCGTCCGCCAGACGACGCGCCAGTTCTCATCATCGTCTTCATAATTGACGAGTGCGCCGCCGTTTAAGCCGAGCGCGTCGCGCAGACGCTTCTCTTCGCGTTGCTTCGCGCGCTCGGCCTCGCGTCGCCTGCGCACGTGGCCGAACTCCGGCGCAAACTCCGTGGCAAGCGCATAGACGGCGCGCATCTCCGGCGTGATGCCCTTCAAGTTGATGTCGTGCGGCTCCACGCCCTGCCGCAGAAGTTTCCGCAAGCGTTCGGCGATGCACGCATCGGCGCGCCGGTCGGCTTCGCCGTAGAACCAGTTGCAGCCATCCGTGTAAGCGACCGCCCCCTCGAAGCGTGCGCCATCCGAGACGAGATGCACACACAGTTCGACGCACGCGCCCGGCTGCACACGTACGTCTTCAACATTCACCGGATACGCGAGCCACGACCGACCGCGCAGACGTTCGGCCAGACGCACGCGGAGCGGTCGCAACAATCTCAAATAACCTGCGACCTGCGCCAGCGTCGCCTCTTCGAAGAGTTCCGCCGTCGTCTCGTCAACCGGCTGGAAGATGCCCCACCCCTCGAAGCCGCGCGGGCGCGGGCGAAAGGCGCACACGAGTCCGTCGAGCGACACGCGCACCTGCCCGCCGCCGACGCACGGCGCGAGAAATCGCTCGCCGCGCAGAGAGTCTTCCCGCGCGGCGAGCCGTTGGACGAGTCGGCGAATATCCACAAGACCAAATGATGAAGGCGGAACGAGGAATGAAAAGCAGGAGACAGAATTCAGAAGTCAGAAGTCAGAATAAAGCAGGCGCGTCTCTTGCTTCTGACTCCTGTATTCTGTTTTCTGAATTCCGGTTCATCCTTCGTCGTTCCGCCTTCATACTTTCCTTTCCGGGAGCGGCGTCTCCAGAATCTCCATGAGCAACTCAAGCCGCGAGGGACGGCTGAGCAACGGCACGAGGTTCGGGAGCGCGTAGTAGTCGCCCGCGAAGGTGAAGGTTTCAAACGACACCTTGCTCTGGCTCATCTGCCGCTCAAGGTAATCTGTATGCTGACCGACCTTGACGATCACCACGTTCGGCGCAACCTTCAACTCCGCGCAGTAACGCGCATAAACGGCGTTGAAGTAAGGCGCGGTGTTCTCGCCTTCGTCCGTCACGATGATGATCTGTTCGACCGCCTGACGGCGCAGGCGCATCGTCTCGAGCGGCGCGCCGATGCTTGTGCCGCCCTGCGCGTGGAGGTGCTTGAAAGCGCGCTCCCAATCGCTCAACTCGCCACCTCCCGCGCTCACGACCGGGTAACCAATCGTGTCGAACGCATAGACGTAGAGCTTAGCTTCGGCCACGCCGGAGACGAGCGCGGCGATCCGCTTGCCGACTTCGAGCGCGAGCGTCATGCTCCCGCTCTTATCAACGAACAACGCCGTCGTCTTCGTGATGCGCCCGCGCTTGCGCAACTGCTCGCTCGCAGCGTGCTCAAGCCGCGCCGTCGTCTGCGCGTCAACGCCCGCGACCTCCGCCGCACGCACGGCCTTGAACGCCGAGACGCGTTCGCCCGTCGCAGCCCCCGCGAGTTTCTCTTCGACGAGAGCCTTGGCCTCCGCGTGCGCCAGCGCGCCGCGCGCCTTCAGAGACTTCAAGTTGTTGATCGTCTCCTGCGGCGACATCGAGTTGATGAGCGCGGCGAGGACGGCGGGCGTCAACTTCCGCACCGCGCCGACGGCGACCGTGTAGGGAATCTTGTGCTCGACGATCAACTCCGCCTGCGCTGCCGCCGTCGCGGCCTGCGCCAGACGCTTCACAGCGTAGGCGAGGCTGTCTGCCGGAGGCGCGTCCTTGAAGAGGATCGCGTCGGCGCGCAGAGACGGCTTGATGTGTAAGCCCGCGTAGAGATGCTTCATGCTCTTGCGCGCACGCAGAGCCGCGGCGTCGAAATGGCGCGCGTTCTCTTCGCGCTCGCGCAGGTAACGCACGACCGCCGTGCGCGCCGAACGCGGCAGAGTGCCGCGCGCACGCTTCACGAAGTCAACCACGCGCGCCACCTGATAAGGCGGCAGGTTCTGCAACAACACGAAGCCCGCGCTGCGATGACCCGCCACCGTGCTCATCAGCAGGTTGCCCGTGAACACCTCCTTGTGATCGCGCACGTCGCCGTGCTCCGCGTACCACACCGCCAGATGACCGTAGAAGAGCGGGTCGCGCTCAAGCATCCGGCGATGCAACTCCGACACCTCTTCGAGGCGACGGTGCGGCGTCGTCAGCAAACTATTCAACATCTCCAGGCGCATGTCGCGCTCAAGGTTCTCCATGACACACCTCTCTCAGACAGTGACAAGTGACAGGTGACGGGTGACGGGTGACAAGTTAAAGACAGGTGAATCGTGAATCGTCAATCGTGAATAGATGAAACCAGGTCTTACTATCTATTGACGATTCACGATTGACGATTCACGGCTTTTTCTCGTCACCTGTCACCCGTCACCTGTCACTGTCTTTATTCCCCCGCGCAAGTCAGGGAAGCGTCTTTCACATAAGCGGGAATCGAACCCGCGACACTACGTTCTTCAAACGTATGCTCTACCACTGAGCTAGTATGTATGCTTCGCCGGTCAGGGCGCGGGGTGAAAACGTCTGGTAAAACGTGAATCGTAAAGAGAGAAAAGCTGTCTGCTTCGATTCACGATTCAAAGCTTTTGAATCTATCGGCGATTTAAGATTTTTCGGTCGGCCTCCGTGCCGGAGCGAGGCTGCGCGCAAGTCTGTGAAGCGTTTCTTGACCCACCTTGTGAAGGGCGGGCTGCACGCTCCCATAAGTTATGCGGGAGCGGTAGGATTCGAACCTACTGCGGTTTTGGTGAACCGTTCTACCATGTATGTATGCTTCGCAGGTTGGGGCGCGCAGCCGC
>DASWNS010000135.1:0-1911 GCA_036399115.1 Pyrinomonadaceae bacterium
CGAATATTTCGCGGAGGGACAGGCGCACCCCGACAAGATCGACGCGCGACAGGCGATCTATTTCGTCGAGACGGAGGCCGCCGTCTTCAACGGCAACGTCGTCATCGAAACGCGCGACCGCCTGATCGCCAAAGCGGAGACGATCAACTACGACGTGAAGAACGAGCACGCCGAAGTGCCTGTCGCCGTTACGTTCGTGCGCGAGAATGTCGAAGGGCGTTCGGATGCTGCGTCGGTTGACGCGAAGAACAAAAAGCTTGAGTTGCGCGGAAACGTCGAGATCACAGTCAAGCCCGACGCCAATCAGGCCACCGCGCAGACGCCGGGAGGCGCGAGCGGCACACGCAATCGTCCCGTCACGATTCGCGCGCCGCGCGCCAATTTCGACCATGCGAACCTGCACCTCCTCTTCAGCGGCGGCGCGACCGCCGTGCAGGAGCAGGACGTGATGAGCGGCGAGACGCTCGCCGGATTCCTCAACCCGGAGAAGCGTATCCAGCGCATCGAAGCGCGCACGAACGCTTACCTGCGCACGATGGACGCGGGACGCGCGGCGGAAGTCAGTTCCGTCAACATGGATTTCTTCTTCGACAACAACCAGCAACTACAACAAGCAGTCGCTGCGCAAAACGTGCGCGCCCGTTCGCTCGACGCCGAATCGCAGGTGGAACTCAGCGCGCCACACGATCTGCAAGTCTTCTTCGAAGCGGCGGGCGAACAGAGTCTGCTCAAGGAGATGCGCGCCGAGGGTCGTTCCGTCGTCACGCTCGCCGCGCCGCGCTCGCGCGCAAACGATCCGCAGGCCGCGAATAAAAAGTTGACCGCCAACACCGTCCGTCTCTTCTGGCGCAAGACGGGGAAAGACCTCGAACGCGCGGAGGCCGTGGGCGATGCCGAACTGATTGTCGAACCCGTGCAGCAGACCGCGCTGGCCGACCGCAAGACGCTCAACGCCCCGCGCTTCGATTGCAACTTCTTCGAGGCCGGAAATCTGGCGCGCGACTTCAACGCCACCGGCGGCGCAAAGGCCGTGCTGACTCCCGTTGCGCCGAACTCCGCGCGCTCCGTGCGCACGATCACGTCGCAGAAGATGTTCGCTTTTTTCACGCGGGAGACGCAGGACGTGGAGCGTCTGGACGCGCAGGGCGAGACGCAGTTTAACGACGCAGACCGCAACGGGCAGGCCGAGACGGCGAGCTATACGGCTGCCGACGAAGTGGTGCGACTGCGCGGCGGCGCGCCCGTCGTGTGGGATTCGCGCGCGCGCCTGAAAGCCTCGGAGATCGATTCGGACACGCGCAAGAAAATCTCTTACGCGCGCGGCAAAGCGCAGACGACCTATTACAGTCAGGAACAGACGAACGGCGCGACCCCGTTTTCGAAAGTCAAGAGTCCCGTCTTCCTCGCTTCAAACGCGGTCGAGTTTCAACACGATTCCGGCATCGGCATCTACACGGGCGACGCGCGCGCGTGGCAGGACGATAACTTTGTGAGCGCGGACAAACTCACGCTCCGGCGCGATAACCGGCGCATGGAGGGCGACGGGCGCGTGCAGAGCGCGCTCTATCAGGCGCGGCGCAAAGAGGCTTCGGGCGCGCGCACGGTCGTGCCCGTCTTCGCCACTTCAAACCGGATGTTCTACTCTGACTCGGATCGGCTGCTGCACTACGAAGGCAACGTGGACATCAAGCAGGGCACGGAGCGCATCACGAGCGAAGTGGCCGACGTGTATTTGATGAAAGAGTTGGGCGAGGTCGAGCGCATGGTGGCGCAGCGCAACGTCGTCCTCACGCAGCCGGGCAAACGCGGCACGGGCAACTGGGCGCAGTACAGCGCGGCGGATGAGACGGTGATGTTGACGGGTGAACCCGCCCGCGTCGAAGACCCGCAACAGGGCAACAGCGAGAGCCG
>DASWNS010000136.1:0-4569 GCA_036399115.1 Pyrinomonadaceae bacterium
CCCCGTCGGAGGGGCGGGCGCTTCCACGTCAGTAGCTGACCTTAAGCTGATAGGTCGTTTGCGTCGATGCGTAGCGGTAGATGAGGACGTAGACGTTGACCGCAGAGGCGCCCCCGTTGGTCCAGGACGCTTGGTCCGCGCTCGCGCCGCCGGCCTCCGAACTCGCCACCTGATTCCCGGCCGCATCGTAGATGTAGAGGTCATAGTCCACCGTCAGGCCGTTAAGCAACGCCGTCACCGTCTGGCCTGCCGGCAGGTTCAGCCGGAAGAAATCATTCTGCTGCGACGACGCGTCGTTGAGGAACGTCCCCGAGACCTGATTGCAGGCCCCAGAGATCACTTGCGGCGCGGCCATGCTATTGTTCGGCTCCGCGTCCGAGACGGAATTGCAGGTAGACGACGAGCCCGTCTGGTAGCTCCCGACGAGCGTCGCGCCCGAATACGGGGCGTAGCCGTGCACCATCACATGCCAGGTGCCCGCCCCCGGCGACGCGAAGGAGCAGAGCTCGTTGTTGTCGCCCGTCACCGGCCCGCAGTCGTAGGTGGAGGTGGTCGGCGCCGAGCCGAATCGCACGTACAGGTCGGCGTCGCCGGTGCCGCCCGAGGTCTGGAACTGAAGGTTCGACGCCCCCGCGGGCACGCTCATCGTCCAGAACTGCTGGCTGCCGCCCGCTCCCGAGAGCCCCGACACCGGGACGCCGTTCTGCAGCACGCTGCCTGTGGGCGACCCCGAGATGTTCACCACAGAGGATGCTGCGGCGCCCGATAAGAGACCGTCTGAGGGAGTCACATTGCAAGTAACACTATCGCCGCCGTTAGTCAGCCCTTTCCGCAGCGCGTCCGAAAGGGCGGCACTAGTTACGTCGCGGACGACCGTACCGTTAACACTCCACCGATAGCGGTACCGAACGGTGTCGTAATCCGGGTCTTCTAAAATCAGTGAAGTCTGCACGCGGCAGAAGATGACGTCGGAAGCGCTGGGCGCCGCCGGGTCGAGGCCGAGCGTGATCGAGTTCGGCGCGCGGTTAACGATCTGCGACTGCGACGAGACCACTTGGAACGGCGTGTCGATCAGCGCCTGATTGTTGACGGTCATCTGCAGGCGCCACGTCCCGGTCACATTGAGATTCACTAAAAAGTTCCAGTAGAACGTGGCCTTGCGGTAGGGCGCGGAGTTGTTGAAATTGCCCACGTAATCGAGGGCGATGGTTCCGTCCGGGCGACGGTAGTTGATCCGGTAACTGCTGTTGGCCGGAACATTCGACAGGTCGGTTCTGAACCATTCGCCGGAGGTGCCCAGCAGGTAGGTGCCGGTCCTCGTCGAATTGTCAAAAGCAAGATTGCCCGACAGCGCGGTGGTGCTGAAGCCGAAGTCCCTGACATACATGTCACGGCGGATGGGTACTTGTTGAACCCAGTTGCTGGTGCCCGTCCGGCACGGCCCGGCGGAAGGCTCGAAGGCCGCGCCGCCGTACCTCGACTCGAAGTGTAGGTGCGGATGGGTGCTGCTGCCGCTGCTCCCGGTCAGGCCGAGTTGTGTGCCGGCCTTGACCACCTGATTCATCGTCACGGCCACGCTGCCGTTCTTCAGGTGCCAGTACCAGGTGTAGTGTGAGTTGCCGTGATCAAGAATCACGTAATTGGCCGCCTGCCCCTGCGCGGAGGTGTTCATGTCCGCCTCGCCGTCGTGCAGGTCGACGACCGTCCCGTCCAGCGCCGCGAAAACCGGGACCCCTATCCCCTGCTCCCGAAAGGTGCGGATGTCGCTGTCATGTCCCGTGTGCCCGTTGTAAGTCTGCTGAGTGCAGTCCCAGTCGAGGATGCCGCCGGCCGGATCGAGGTCGACGAAGTTGTTGACGTACAGGTCCTGCCAGAGCGTGCCGGCCTGCGGGAAGAAGGCGTAAGGCTGCAAAGTCGGCGGGTCAGAAGGGGCCATAGTAGTTATCCCCTCGGACTTCTTCTTGGCCTTCTTAGTGCGCTCGTGTTTAGCAATCTTCTTCTCCGCCTCCGCGCGTTGCTCAGGCGAGATGTCGTCAACGGTCTGTTCGTCAGGCACCATGATGACGACGGGAGCAGAATGATCCTGACCGCCGGAGGCATGTACGTTGATTAGAATCGTTAGCGATATTAGCAGCGCGGTGAGAATCCCGCCGGGCAGTAAAACCGTGTTGCGGCGCAGCGCCATCGGATTCCGCCGTGAGTGACACCGAATAGACATTACGGACCTCCCCCTGGGTGAAGAAGTGGCGGGGAACGAGCTCATAAACGGTTCTGTTGCAAGAATCGCCTTCCGGTTATAATCCGTCTCTCACGTTCTTCTAGCAAGCCTTATCAGGTCACTACATGAAGCGTTCAGCCTCGCCGTTCAAGTGGCGCCACTACGCGCCTGACGTCATACTCCTGTGCGTCCGTTGGTATTGCCGCTACTCACTCTCTTACCGTGATCTCGAAGAGATGATGCGCGAGCGTGGGCTGGCCGTGGATCACGTGACGATTTTCAGGTGGGTACAGCGCTACGCTCCTGAAATCAATAAGAGGATGCGCCCGCACCTGAAGATGAGCGGCACCTCCTACCGGCTCGACGAGACCTACGTGAAGGTCAGTAAAGAATGGAAATATTTGTACCGCGCGGTGGACTCCGCGGGGCAAACTATCGAGTTTATGCTTAGCGCCAAACGCGATGTTTCCGCGGCGAAGCGGTTCTTTAGGAAGGTAATGAGGGCTGACCACAGGAGGCTCCCGTTCACCATCGGCACCGACAAACACGCCTCCTACCCTGAGGCCTTCGCGACTTCAGTGAAAGAGAAGATACTACCTGCCGACTGCAAACTTAGGCGCGTCAAGTACCTTAACAATGTGATTGAACAAGACCACCGAGCGATCCGCAGGAGGTGGCGAGCTATGCAATGCTTCCGCTCCTTCCACACGGCCGAGCGGACACTCGAAGGCGTTGAAGCACTCCACATGATGGGTAAGGGGCAGGTCAAGAGATTAGACGGTAGAGATTTGGTGGGGCAGGCGAAGTTCGTCGAGAGCTTGTTCGGAGTTGCCGCCTAGCAGTGTGGGGCCTCACGGCCTCATTTGCCTCAAATCGATCTTTGCAACAGAACCGCCCCGCGGAGAAGGATAATATCCGGCGTGTCCGCGGTCGGGTGCATGCCGTTGTTAGACCGGCTCAGCGCGCCGGGCTGAAACCTCCCGCGTTCGCAGCCCGGCGCTTTCAGCCGATCTAACGCCCGGCATCACCCGCCGCCACGAGCGACTATTGGAAGATGACAGGCAGCGTGTCGGCGGTCGGGTGCATGCCGTTGTTGGGCGGCGCCCTGGCTATGAAGGGCCGCCCCGACCCTCAATCATGCCAATGACTTCACTGGCGTATTCACACATCCCGGGCGAATGCTTTTGTAAGCTCTTACTCGCCACGATTCGTTTCAGCGGTTCGAGGGCGCGGGTGTCGCGCAAATCCGTTCTACGCCGCATGGCCTGTACGACCGTGAACTTGACGGACGAAGACTTATCACTCAGCGCCTCGACCAAAGGCACGACGACCCGCCCGTCGTCCTTCTCAACTAGGACGGAGGCCGCAGCGTCCCGGATATATTTATGAGGGTGCTTCAACGCCGATATCAAAGCGCGAAGCGCGCGCTCATCGTTAGCATCCCTTAACGCATAGACGACGTAGGAGAGCCCGGCGTCTGGCGGGAAAGCGCCCCCTTCGAGCACCTCGACCAGTGGCGCCGACTCCCTCCGGGCTATCCCCTTCAAGACGCAGCCTAAGGCTTCGACCACGTCCACGGGATGCTGGCCCGGTGGGTATGGCCCCTGCATCGCTTTCAGGATTGGCAGAACCGCGGGGGCGCCGGACTTGGCCAGCCGTGAGGCCGCCTCGAATTCCCTATCTTTCGAGAACACCTCGTTAGGGTGTCGCATGACCTGCTCGATTAATCCGGGTATGCTCGCCTTATCCTTTGCCATCACTTAACCCCTCATAAAGCGGAGCCGCCCAACGCCGCGCATCACGCGCCCGCCAGCCCCTTCGATGAAACATGAAATCACTCGTGTCGCGGGTCGCGTGCATGCGCTTGTTAGATTGCGGGTCATCTTTAGCTCACTTACCGCCGCCGGCCCCTGAGCTGGGACGGGCGGTCTGCGCGATGCCGGACGCCAAAGTCTTGCCCCGCCGTCAGGCCGTCCATTACGGCCTGCGGCGCGGCAACCAGACAGCTTCGCCACCCGCCGACGCCACGCCTTCAATCAGCAAAGGGCTATATCGCAACAGCAATCTAACGCCGCGCATCACGTGCCCGCCCACCCCTCGACGGAGTAGGAGAGGCAGCGTGTCGCGGGTCGCGTGCATGCGCTTGTTAGACCGCCCCACAGCGGCGGCGCGAAACCTTCCGCGTATCGTGCTGCCGCGTTCAGGCGGTTCTAACGCCCGGCATCACCCGCCCGCCCGCATGATTGATTTAGATGAGAGCCGCTGTGTCGCGGGTCGGGTGCATGCCGTTGTTATGCTGCGCCTCGACCGCATCCCAGACCTCTGCGGCCACATCCTCGGCCCAGTACCCG